>JAHQWY010000161.1 GCA_029856445.1 Promethearchaeia archaeon | reverse complement strand
TTAACGATAGAGATAATACCTTTTTTTCTTTAAGATTTTTTATCAAATATGTTAACTTTTCTATTTATTTTCATCAATTGTATACTTCTATGAATTGATGTTTTCACATAACTAAAATGTAAATAAGTTAAATTTCTATTTAGATTTAATTATAAAAAAGATCGTTTGATATTACTCAATAATAAACCGGTCTAAAAACATCCACTAATTAGAAAGATCCTTCTTAAAAATAAAACTTAATATAGTTATTTTAGGGGTGTTTAGTCTTTTTCCAAGTGTACTCAAGTTTGCTCATGTTATAAATTGGATGAGGATTTTCTATTAATAACTTTGCTAAACATTTAGCACAGTAGTAAACTTCCTTAACATTATCTGTAAAAAAACACATAAATAAATTTTCTTGCGTTAAACAGCCCTCACATCTCATATAATCATTTTGTATTCTATTTAACTTAAATAAAAATTTTCTTATTAAATTCTCAATAAACGAGCGACAAAATTCTACGTTAAAATTTTTCATAAAAAGTTAATATTAAATAGAAATTCTATTATATTTTTAAAAATTTTCAAGATAAAATAGATATAGTCATAATGGACCATCGAATGCCTTGAAGAATGGTAATATTGAACATAAATTCTAAAAGCAAAATAATTTTTGTAAGTGCAGATTATACCATAAAAAATCAGGCTCTCGAAGTCGGTGCTATTGATTTTTTAGAGAAACCAATTGACTTTAATACTTTGAATATAATGATTGAGAAATATTCTTCAATTAAAAATTAAGTTATTTGATATTGACGCCACTTTTTATAATCTGATTTATTTCTTTAAATCTAAAACAATCAATTATATGGTCATTTGTCATTCCTACTGCCTGCATAAAACTGTAAATTATTGTTGGTCCAACGAATTTGAAACCTTGCTTTTTTAAATCTTGGCTAATTAGCACTGACAGCTCTGTCTTTGAAGGTAATTCTTCTAAGATTTTAAATTTATTAATTATTGGTTTAAAATCTATAAATTCCCATATATAATTACTGAAAGAACTGAACTCATCTTGCAGTTCCAATAAAACTTTTGCATTAACAATTACAGCCTCGATTTTTAGCCTATTTCTTATAATCCCTGCATCATTAAGTAATTCCTCAACTTTTTGTTCATTATATTTCGCTATTTTCTTAAAATCAAAATTATCAAAAGCCTTTCTAAAATTTTCACGTTTTTGTAAAATAGTATTCCAGCTTAGTCCCGCTTGAGCCCCTTCAAGTATTAAAAACTCAAAAAGTAATTGATCATCATAAATAGGTGTACCCCATTCATTATCATGATACTCTCTCATAAGCTCACTAGAGTTTGCCCAATTACACCTTCTCACCAAGTTAATCCATATCCTCAATTAAATAATTTATCCTGAAAAATCTAAAAAAATAGAAAAGAGTAAAAAATACTTTTGTTTATTAATATTGTCTTAATCTGTGTGAGCTGAAATAATCAAATCTGCAAATAATTTCATATCATTAAGTAACATGTTCAGTTTATCTTGAGAATCTCTATTTAGATCTCCAGATTTCATCACCAGAACCGAAATAATATACTTAAATATATGAAGTTCAATTTCCTTACCATCGGCATCTCGACCGCTAAACCTGGCAGAATCTGACATAAAAATGTTTTCTCTCACAGTATTACAAGCATTAATGAAGTCTCTCAAATCCCCTCTCAATGTTAAACCACTACTTACACCTTGAACATTATGAACTATGACATTACCAGATATATCCGCGATAATTACCTTAGCTTTAATTTCGTCAAGTTGTTTCTCTGCTTTTTCAACATGATCCTTCAATTCTGCATATTGTGATATTAAAACATCTCTAAATACTTTAGCTAACTTGTCCTGTTCATAGATACTAGTAAGCATAAAATCAAAATCATAATCTTTAAACAAGTCCAGAAATAAATCTTTTGCATTCTTTACATTAGTATCGAGAAGCTCTTTCTGGTAATTCTCGGTATCGTATTTATGTAAGAATAAGAATATCTTGGGCTTCTCATTATTTTTTCGATAAAGATCTAATAGATCGATAAAATAATCCTTGGCTTGTTTAAAATTTGATGGATCGTGTAGATCAACTATAGGGATAAGAATATCTGTGCCTCTGAATATTTCAGGCTTTTCCATGTACTCTTTTCGGAACTGCTCCTGACCCCCAAAATCAAAGATGCCAACCTGTAAACCTAAGAAAGGATGTCTGCGAGTCTCATAAAGAATTGTAGGGCTTAAACCTTTTGTGTCTTCTGGGCTTTTAGCAGCAAAGGCTACTGAATATACACTTGTTTTACCGCAACCTGATAAACCTACGAGTGAAATTTTCAATTTACTTCTACTCCTTTATTTTTACATTTGTATTCTAATAATTTTTTATAATATTTTATTTCATTTAACTTTTTTATTAAAACTTATTTAATTTTTTATTCTGTTGGTGCGAGTTTGAAAGTTCTGGAAAAAATCTTACCAAAAGTTTCAGTGGATGCATCTACTAATATATTTGCTATGATAGGCTGACCTTCTTCTATTTCTAATGGATATCCTATTTCAATAGTTTCGAATGGGAATAATTCCTTAATAGTAGTAATCCAGGGTCTTTTTTCAAAGAGTTCCTCGACAGTAACAACACGTATTTTAAGATCTTCTAATACATACCCTATTGTATTTGTTAGAGAGAGAGTTAATATCTGGGTTTCATCGTCTAAAGCTTTTGAAGCACTGAGAAATTTTCTTGTTCCAAGTGGAGGTTTAACAGTTATTTGTTCTACTTCTGGTTTCGTTTCGATTCTTGCCTCTTCTTCCTCAGCCAAATCTCTTACGATAAAGACCTTTCTTTTCTGAATGTTATATTGAGAAACTTTTTTAAGCTTTGCTAAGAATAATACCGCATTTAGATTAATTGCATTAAAAGGTTCTATTCTTAAGTATCCTTTCTCCGCAGCGTCTTCTATAATTTCTGTACCAATTCCCGTCCGAGCAAATACTGTATTTTTGTTTGCTCCAGAACCCACACTGCCAACCGATATGTCGGCATGTTCAGCTGTAAGATCTGTACAGAAATTACAACTGGATGATTTAAACTTATCCAACTGTTTAATTGTATATGATTTTATGGGTTCTGATTGAGTATTATAATACAAATGAAATTTACCCTTATTAATATCCATTTTTTGCACTTTTGATAAATCAATACCATCTTTTTCGAAAAATGGATAAATTGCGTCAGGAGCAAATGAATCCATGCAGAAAAGTCCAATAGAAAGAACGTGAGCACGCATAAAATACTTCAACATCCCCGTTGGACTGTCAAACATTTTTTTTACAGCATCTATATTGCAGGGTGTCCCAACGAATGCTATGGACCTAAAATCCTGTCGAATGGCATCCATAAGTGCTTCAACTGTTTGGGAGTGACTATAAATAGATCCAGAAGCTTTAATTGCATCCTCTTTACTAGTAATAATTTGGGCAACCGGATGCCATGGTTTACTAGGATCTTTCATTGTTACAATTGCCGCATCGATTAAATGTTCATCAAATAAATAGCAGAGTAAACTAGTGACCGTACCCCCATCTTGACCTCCAATAACTTCTTGAATGTTAGTATTTGCGACATATCCCGTTCTAAACTCCCCCATTAATATATAGGGGTCTGTAATTGTTCTTGGGCATTGATTATAGCATATCCCACATCCTGTACATTTACCTATAAGTTTTGGTTGCCCTGCGATATCATCCCACTCTAAAACGGGACAAACCGCAGCACAAGTTCCACACTCAGTACAAATTCCAGTGCGAACAATCTCTTTCATCAACATTCCAAAGCTATCCTTCTTTCCTTCCAGCTTTTTTTGAATGTACTCAAAGGAATAATCATATTGAGTTTCAGTTTTTTCTGTATTGTTTTCTGTCATTTTATTTTCCAGTAATCTCTATATTTTGTTTAATTTATAGATAATAGGCTATGCAATAGAATGGATTTTTTTAAAAAAAGATTATTAATTAAAAAGCTACGAAATCAGTTTTTTATATTTTAGTCAAAAAAAAAAAGAGATAAATATTGTTTACTCTACGATGGCATAGGAATTCCCTAAAACAACATTATTATCCTTTCGAACTTGAATGATATAACGTCCGTCGTCTTTCCAACCTTCAGTTATAAGGATTTCTCCAGGAAATACGACACCTTTAAATCTTGCACTGAACTCTTTAAAGCGGGAAACATCCCCATCACATAGCTCATTTACAATAGCACGTGTAGCAATCCCATATGTACACAAACCGTGAAGGATTGGTTTTGGTTGACCTGCCATTCTAGCAAAATTTGGATCGATATGTAGAGGATTAAAATCTCCATTTAGTCTATAAAATGCTGCTTGATTTGTACTAGTTTGATAAGAACTGCTAAAATCTGGTTTTACACCCTCGGGAGGATTTATGGGTTCAATTTTAGGTCCTGGGTCCCCACCGAACCCACCAGAGCCAGCAACAAAATAGACATACCTTGCATCAAATATATGTTCATTTTCAGGTGAATGTCCAGATACTTTTATATGTATGACAGCTGCTTTTCCTTTATCGTAAATATGTTCTATTTCGCCTTTTGTATTTATAGTTCCGCTTGGTTGAAAAGGTGCATAAAGATGGATTAATTGTTCACCATGTAATAATCGGACAAAATCAGTTCCAGTGGGGAAAATCATTCCGCTACCCCCTACTATCGTTGCAAAACTCGGAAATACTTTCATACCACCTTGTACTCTCTCATAAACAAACTCTAAATCTTCTGCTTGAGCTCCAATTCCTAAATTATATAAGGCACTCGCTTTCCAATCATACTTAAATGTTCCTTCTCTTGTCTGTCCTATTGAATTTACATCCATTTTTGACATGATATCCAACTCATTTTTCTATAATTAGTTATGGTTAAAATAATTTATTTGAATATTATTAATATTCCTTATTTAACTTTTACTCGTAAAAATTTTCGATATCAATGATTAAAGCTGAGGGTTATTATCTAATTCAAGAACTTAGTTCTTTTATAATGCTTTTAAAATATTTTAAGAAAAAAAAAAAAGAATGATTAAGTTTTTATACTTCTGGTGCTGTCATACCTAAGATTTTATAAGCATCAGGAAAGTTGTGTATTACTTCAGATTTATATTTAAATCCTACAATCCCTGCAGCCATGAATAGGTTCTGCTTAGAAGCAAGTTCCAATGCTTCCTGTTCTTTTCCTTTCATTATTTCACTTAAACTAATAGCCAGAATCATTCCATTTTCATCCTCAGTAACACCTATACCAAGATTCTTATCTATTGATGGATCAGGGGGATTATCCTTAACCCAATCCAAAAATCTCTTAGCTATTTTATCTGCTTGATCTGGAGGGAACCAATTTCTCATATAAAGTAATGTCAATCTTTTCACCCTTCATATATGTTTTTTAAAAATTAGATTGTGGTATGTCAAAGTATTTCAGTCTACCATTTAAGTATTTACATTTTTGTGAAAAATTTAATTCAACTATTTTTTCAGTATGAATACAATATTAATTGTCTAATTCGAGCCTTTCTTCTATTTTTTTGATAGCATTGGAAGCACGAATTCTCACAACCCTGTGGAAATCATTAACCCTTTTAATTAATGCACTTAAAGCGCGATTATCTCCGTAAAACTCCATCAGTTTTATTAAGCTTGTCTTTACTTTAAAATTTTCATCTGATTGATTACCCAAATGGTCGATAAGGCTTGCAAAGCTTTTATTTAATACTCTTTCTACATCCTTTGCATCGTCTTTTTTTCGATACCAATTATTTTGAAATATATTATAAATGGCATCAACAGCAACCTTTTTAATAAGCCAATAAGAATTTTTATCTTCTAAAATCCCAATTAAATTTTCTAAAGACGCAATATCTCCTATTTTTCCCAAAGCAATTACTGTATTTTTTCTTACATCTAAATTTCGTATGTTTAGTAAATTTACTAATGGTTCTACGAATTCTTTCTTCCCTATTTCACCTAGGATGAAAGCAACACTTTCTCGTATTGTATTATTGTTTTTTTCCAGACAGGAATAGAGATAATCAAATGAAGCGTCCTTGTTACTTGAATATATTTTTTTTATCGCATCTAAGATATAAAGCTTCATATCTAAATCCGTATACTCAAAACTTGTATCTTCTATGTTTAAAATATCCAAAAGCTCAGGGACTGCGGAAATTTCCCCAATTTCGCCTAAAGCCTCAATTGAAGCAATACTAACTTCATTATATATATTATCTAAATTAGTTATCAATAAATCTACAGCATTCTTAAGTTTCAATTTCCCACATAAAATTATAGCATTCTTCTTAGCAATGAAATCATCAATTAATAATAGTTTAAATAAATCACTCTCAATCTCTTTTCCCATTAATTTTAAAATCGTAATAGTAGAATTAAGTAATTCTAAATCTTCTTCTTTTAAAATTAACGTAAGAACATCAAGTAAAATGCTTTTATTTCGAATCAAATTCGTTATAATTTCAGGATATTTTTCTTCTATATAACTTGATTCATTATAGGAAATATTGATACTTGATAATTCATACCCAATTAATTTTATTAATTCTGCTTTATGTATATTTGAAAGTTGTTTGTTCTTTAATGATTTTAATAATAACCTTATGAGATCCTCAGGTTTTAGACTTAATAGTTGGATTGTGATAAAATCTTTTATAGCATTATTATTGCTATCTAATTCATTAATAAAAAGCTGGATCTCTGGTTCTTGAAATCTGATGTGTTTAATTGCCATAAATACAGATAATTTTAATGTATTATCAACTTCTTTCTGCTCCAAAATCCATTTTAATGGTTTTAATCCTTTTTCGTGTTCTATACTACCTAAAGCCTTTGCAGCTTCACATTTAATCTCTACTTTCTCATCTGATATTAATAGATTTTCAAAAGTTTTAAAACAATTATTCTTTATTTCAAGAGAATTATCGCTGATTAATACTAAAAATTTGATAGATTCTTTTCTGTATTTATTATCTGCTCCGGATTCTATTATTTCCGTTAGCATACTTGCTGAATTTTTTGCTCCAAATTCTTTACTTCTTTCATAAATTTCTCGAGGAAGGATCTTCATTTTTTTGTATTTAGAGCCCTTAAATATTTGCGATTCCGTTATTTTTTTCTTTAATTATTATCAAATTAGATCACAGATCCTTAAAAATGTTTTCCAAATATGACATTAACTCAGTTATTGACTATCAAAACTGAAAGAATAATACTTATTTTTTTTTAACTACCAATATCTTTAAAATTAATATACTATGAAATTTACTATGTCAATACGTCAATCAATCAATGATGCTAGGGCAATATTTTACAATTTTGTAACAAACTACAATATAATAAAACGCTCTGTAATGATTGTTATGATTGGATATCTCTCTCTCCTTATTATCGGTGTTATCACCGCAGCATTGCTAGATCCAGATGGATACACTATTTGGGATAACTGGATTTCTGATCTTGGTTCTTTAGATCATACTCCTGCGCCAATTCTATATGATATTGCATGTATTATTGCGGGTTCTATGACTATACCACTAACATTTTACTTGGAACAATTACTTGCTCCATTGCCTAATAGAGAGGATTTGGGAGAGCAACATTATTCTCGGTTACGTTTTAGGTTAAGCAGTTTTGCCTTCTTATTTAGTATAATCGGAAATCTCGGCTATATAGGTGTTGGAATCTTTTCAGCCGATCGCGATTACGAATTTTTGTCCATTTTAGGAGAAAGACCACATGATATTATGTCATATTTAGCTTTTGGTGGATTTACTTTTGGAGCTTTTTTCATGGGTTGGTTAATTGTCTTGTATAGTACCAAAATCCCGAAAATTTTAGGAATTTATGGAATATTTGGACCATTGACGGTCTCTATTTTAAACCTAATTGACAGTACACCATTCTTAGAATGGTTATTGCTCTTCTCAATACTAGTTTGGATCATCCCGATTTCGATAATTATATTACTGAAACCTGAATTAAATATAAGATCAATTCAGAAGTAAAATATAAAGCTCTTATAATTTAGTCTTTCCAGTTATTATTACACAAACTCTAAATATTAATATTTATTACGCACTTTGACATATCTATATTTGATAT
>JAHQWY010000160.1 GCA_029856445.1 Promethearchaeia archaeon | reverse complement strand
GGTAGATGTCTCCTAAAATGCCCAATTGAGAAAGCAATAAGAAGACCTCCTTGGAATAATGTAAAAAAATTTGTTGAGCGCTTTATTGATAATGTTAAGGCTGTGTTAAGTTTCGGTCCTGAAAAAATTCGATATATCAATTTTGCTTTTGATATTCCTGCTAAGTGTGATTGTGTTTCTAATGCGAGTGTGCCAGTTATACCTGATCTTGGTATATTTGGTTCTATTGATCCTGTTTCTATTGATAAAGCTTGCGTTGACATGGAAACTGATGCTCCAGGGCTTCCATTTCTGGATAATAATGGGGAATGGACCATACCTTTAGAAAGAGGTGTAGAAAAATTTAATGCTTTGAATCCAACTGTAAATACCTCTTATCAATTTGATGCTGCTGTTAAAAATAAAATAGGATCAGTTGAGTATGATTTAGTGAGAATCTGATAATGTTATAAAGTTAACGTATATTTTCTATAGTTTTCTAAAATACATCTAATCTAGGGATTGATAGAATCACCTACTCTTTTATGCAATAAATAAATTATGATCTAAATTAATTATAGCATTTATATATAAAATAAGTATTATAGCATATATTAAAAAAACCAATAAATAATTTTTAGTGAATATTATGGCACTTGCAGGCGAAAAAGTTGGAATTCCCTCTGCGGATGAGGCACCGATGATTGTTATGGCACGTTATAAACAACCAATTGCTGGGATCTTATCAATTTTGATTGTTTTTATTATAAGCTTTGTAACATGGTTGATCTTTTTTGATCCACGTTGGCATAATCCTATGCCATTATGGGATATGGAAATTACTGCTTGGGCAACAGTTATCGGGGGATTTGGATTAGTTGGAGTTGTTTGGGCTATTTGGTTTGAAAATTGGCCTTATTATAATTGGTTTCGTACTCCATGGAAAGTAGGACTGGTGGGGACAGCAATCAATGCAATAATCATTATTATTTTCTCACTGGTGTTGTTACCTTTGTTTACTTCATTCTATAGTAGCGAAATTTCAGATCCTTATATAGCTTGGTTTGTTGGTGCCTCTATTTTTGGTGCTTTAAGTGGCTCCTGTTTTTCTTTTGGCGTTCTATGGGTTGCTGGTACAATGTATTGGCCTTTTTTTAAATTAAAACAACCCAAACGCGGAATAATTGTTTGGATAATTGGAAATGCGATTACTTTAATTGTTTGGTTTTTATTATTTTTTCCTGCTGGAGAACGTAAAGCTACATCTGAAGCAAGCGCGGTTAAACCTATAACAAGTTTTCCAAGTTATGCATTTTCACTCGGGTGGACCCAGTGGTTAATTCTTTTTTCATTACTCACATTAATGGTGTTCGAATATTGGCCATGGAGTAAATTAGGAAGAAAACAACCATTTATAGGGATAATAGCATTTGGGTCCTGCATCTTATTAGGGTTTATCACCTCTCTGATTGGCCCCTATATTGCCAAATACATTTTTGATCCTTTGTTCGAAATGATTGGAGGTACACCTCCCGATGCTATTACAAGATTAAAAGGTTGGCATATGATGAGTATAACATACGCCATATTTCTTATATGTGCTGTTGTTCTAGTATCTCTATTTTTTGAAAATTGGCCAAAAAAATATACACAATGGAAGAATTTTACTTTCAGATTCTTATTAGTCATAGGGATTGGAACTGCGACTTTTTTCGGATATTATCTCTTGTCACCCCTATTGTTTGGGGATACCACAGATTATTGGAAAATGAACCCCACTCCATTTTTATTATGGTTTCTCTGGATTGAAATCCTGTTTGCTTATGTGTGGAGAAAATGGCCAATATATAGAGCATTATAGGTGATTGAATTTAATGGTTAAGGCAGATGATATAATCTTACCAGATGATTATTCTTGGGTCGGAGATTGGTCTTATCGCCGTGCAATGATAACCCCTAATCGTATAGCTATTTTTGATAATATAGAAAAAAAAGAATATACATATAAGGAACTTAATTTTAGAGCTAATAAACTAGCTCGGATATTATTAGATCATGGGGTATCTAAGGGAGACCGTGTAGCTTTGTTCTCAACAAATCGTATTGAGTGTTTAGATCTTTTTTTAGCAACTGGTAAAATCGGAGCAATCTTAGTTCCTTTTAATGTGAGGTTGACTATCCAAGAATTACAATATCTTATTATAAAAACAAAACCTTCAATCTTATTTTATGATTCGAAGTTAGAATCTCAAGCAAAAGAGATAAAAAGTAAAGATTTAATATCAAAAAATATTGTTGTGGGAGGAAAATCAATACAGAATGATCCAGCACTTCAACACTTAATGACTAAAGCTTCTAAGTCCGAAATTGATAAACCAATTATCAATTTTGAAGATCCTCATCTTATTTTATTTACGGGAGGAACAACTGGACTGCCTAAAGGCGCGGTTCTTTCTCATAGACTTATTTTTTGGAACTCCTTTAATACCATTCTCTCATGGCATCTAAATTCAGAGGATGTTCAACCACTTTTGTTTCCATTATTTCACACAGGAGGTTGGAATGTCTTATTAGTTCCTTTTTACCATATAGGAGCAATGACTATTTTAATGGGAGATTTCAATCCTGAAGAAACTTTGAGGATTATTGAAGAAAAAAACTGCACCATCGTAATTGGAGTTCCAACAATGTTTCATATGATGGCTAACAGCCCAAATTTTTCTAATACTAATTTTGAATCTGTAAAAATTTTTATCTCTGGGGGTGCTCCATGTCCTGTAGCAATTATGGAGAGATATTGGAATAGAGGTAAACTTTTCAAGATGGGGTACGGTTTAACAGAAGTTGGACCTAATAACTTTTATTTGCCCGAAGATAAAATAAAGGAAAAACCCACCTCAGTTGGTTTACCAGTATTCCATTGTGATATGAAAATTATAAATACAAAAACGAATATTACTGTCACCTCTGGAGAAGTTGGAGAATTATTATTAAAAGGCCCCCATATATTTTCAGGATATTGGGATGAACCCGAAGAAACTAGAAAAACGATTGAACTTGATGGTTGGGTACACACAGGTGATTTAGCTAAACAAGACGAGGAGGGCTATTATTATATTGTAGGACGTCGAAAAGAAATGTACATTAGTGGAGGAGAGAATGTATATCCTGTAGAAATAGAAGAATTATTGTTTAAACATCCTGCTATTGATTTAGCTGCTGTTATTGGAGTTCCAGATGAAAAATGGGGGGAAGTTGGAAAAGCTTATATTACCTTAAAGGTAGGAAAAAAAATCAGGATAGAGGATATTCAAAATTATCTTAAAGAGAATTTAGCCCGTTATAAAATTCCAAAGTATTTTGAGATAAAAGACAGTTTACCTATCAGTGCATCTGGAAAGATTTTAAAACGTGAACTTAAGTAGGTGTTAATAGTGAAATATCGTCCTGTAGGATTAGAAGCATGGGGTGTATATCTCCCTAAAGAAAGACATACAAGTGATTACATTTCTAAAGAAACTGGAATTCCAAAAAAAGTAATAGAAGAAAAATTTGGATTAATTGCAAAGACAGTACCAGGTCCTAAGGATCATACAGTACAAATGGGTGCTTTTGCGAGCTTCGAAGCTTTAAAAAGAGCTAATATTACTCCTGATGATCTGGACATTATTATTTGGGCAGGAGAAGTTCATGCTGAACGTCCTCTTGTAGTGAATGGAATTAAATTACAGCAATTATTAGGAAGTCCCAAAAAACCTTGGGCATTTGATTTAAATCAACGATGTGGAACTTTCTTAATAGGGATGTTAATGGCAAAAAGTTTAATCCAAACAAATCCAAATATCAATAGAATTTTAGTTGCGAGTGGATATAGAAATTCTGATTTGATAAATTATAAAAATCAGAGATCCAGATTTATGATTAGCTTAGCAGCCAGCGGAGTTGCTGCAATTATTCGAGCTGATTATCAGATAAATGAAATATTAAGTATAACCGCAATTACAGATGGTCGTTTTGTTGATGATGTTTATATTCCCGCAGGAGGTACAATTCAACCTATGACTGAAAGAGCTATTAAGGAAGGATTAAATTATTTGGATGTACCTGATCCTGAAGGTTTAAAAGAACGACTAGATAAATACTCTATGGATTCTTTTGTGAAAGTTATTGATAATGCCTTAAAACAATCAGGTTATTCACGTAAGGATATTGCTTATTTAGCGCTTCTTCATATGAAAAGAAGTGCATTTGAATACGTAGCAAAAACAATCGGTATTGACCCATATACCCAATCTACATATTTTGAGGATATTGGTCATAATGGGCAAAATGATGGGATAATTTCAATTGAATATGGCATAAAAAATGGTAAAATTAGAGATGGTGATATAGTTGTTATTGTGTCAGCAGGAATAGGTTGGGCATGGAATGCGGGAGTTATTAGATGGGGTTTTCAAAAATAATCTGTATTTTTTATTCCTTTAGTTCTTCATTGATTTCCCCAAAAATTTAGGACTAAATCATTAAATTCTTTAGAATGATCAAATATGGTTAAATGTCCGGCATCTGGAATAATTACTAACTCCGATTGTGGTAGCCATTCATGTATCATCTCACTCGCCCAAACCGGAGTGGTTATATCTTTTTTCCCAACTAAAACTAGTACCGGGATCTTCAAGGTTTCAAGGTTCTCACAAATATTAAATCCAGCTGAAGCAGCTGTAGCTTGAAGACAATCTTTCTTAGTCATATGATCAGTTACTATTTTTGCTACAAACTCAGCTGTATCATTATTATATGGTGATAAACCTCTAATACTGATGCCTTTAGCAAAATCTTCTAATTTGCTATTATTAATCCTTCCTAAAACATCTGTTATCGCTTCTTGGCTTATAAAACAAAAACTATCCGCAATAACCATTTTTTTCACATTAGATAAATTTTCAATACCATATACCAATGCAATCATACCACCAAGAGAATGGCCAATTAGGTATAAGTCTTTGCTCCAATCTAAATATTGTAATAATGAAAACATATCATCAACGTAATTCCGGATTGTAAAGCGTTTTTTTGGTTTTGTAGATCTTCCATGGCCTCTAAGGTCAAACCTAAGGATATGGAAATTTGATTCAAATTCGGATAATTGAAACCTCCAACAATCACTATTGAGAAAAAGACCGTGAATCAAAATCATTTTCGGTCCATTATTGTTTCCACTAATTTCATAATAAATTTCTATGTTTTTCTCTGGCGAATGATATGGCATATTTTTATATATTAGTCTTTTGTTAATTAAAGTTTATGATTTTGCCATACTATTAATGTAGAAGAGTGTGAGTAAAATTATCTTTCCCCGCTTTTAACACTATATTACTAATTGATTCTTATATTCTAGTAATATTTAAATAGAAAAATAGTGAATAATAGATCAATCAGAAATCTTATTCAAAAACTAAATAAGGGTTAAATATGAAAAAAACAAAAGTTTTACTCTCTATTTTAATAGTATTCAGTATAACTCTAGCAATCACCCCTCCAGCCATCCCTCAAGTTGGTACTTATACCTTTCACGGTGCTCCAGGAAATATAAAAATCCTAAAAGTGAGAACAGTTAATAATCAGAGTCTAGAAGATTTGTTTGGAGTAAATTGGGTTGATGTTGTTGAACTCTTTGGGACCGGAGCCGCTAATGAGGGTGCAAGAAAAAAGTCTCTTGTAACGGCAGTAAACACCAGTTATCTTTATGATACAGTCTTTTTCGGAGTATACGAAGCAGCGCAATATAATACCAGTAATTGGGATTGGACAACTGAGGCCTTTAGTGACACTCCAGATTCCATAGGAGATATTGTTGTATCTTTATATGATCCAACTAACGTAACGTATCTAATCAATACAATGTTTGCAATGAACGTTAGTCTTCATAATGCGGGTGCACTTTTCGCCCAATTACCAACTTCCGTTGCCCAATATCTAGGAGCAATAGTTTGGGAACCTAAATGGCAAAATATAGGTAATAAAATAGTTCATAGCGCAGAAAATGGAGATGGAATATTTTTAACGGCTTTTACTTATTTAGAGGATTGTACAGAGACTTGGACTTATGATGAGACTTATGGGGCATGGATTGGTTATAAAATAGAAGATAATGAAACAAATACGATTTATGAATTTTCTGTTGAAGTCAAAACCTCAGCAGAAATTCCAGGATTTGAGATCCCTATCATATTAAGTGTTTCAATGTGCATTGCAGTGAGTTTAATTTATGTGTTTATGAAAAAACGACGATAATTTAAAATTAATATCTTTTTTTTTATATTTTTATTCAATTTGATTTATTGAATTCTTTCTCAGAAAGCTAAAAAAGTCAATTTTCCCCCTAATAATTCCACGTGAAAGATACATAAAAGGGGTATCAATGACTCCAAAAAACCATTTCGTTAAAATCTGTCCCCAAATAATTGAGCTAATAACTTGAAAGGGCATAACACCACCAAAAGCAATGCTTACAAAAATGAGACTATCTATTGCGAGCGTAGGGACATCACTCAGCACATTTCTTAACCATAGATTTTTATCTTTAGTATATTTTTTAAATCTAGCAAATAAGATAGCATCCAGATTTTCAGTAATAATAAATGCAATCCAAGATGCTGCGGTTATACGTACTGTTGACCCCAAAAAATTACTCCACCACTTCTGAGCTTCAGCTGGATCGCTACCCCAATCAAAACCCCAATAAGGTGCACTTGACATTTCAATACTAAACCAGATGAAAATTGTCATAAATATTTGAGTTATAAAAGCGATGAAAATCATCCTATGCGTTGCTTTTTGCCCAAAGTTTTCATTTACCATGTCTGTGATTTGAAATGTAAATGGAAATATGAGTACAGCAACAGGTGCTCTTATTTTAAAATCTCCAATGCTAAAATCTCCAATTTTAGCAGCTAAGATTTGAGACATTGCCAAAAACAACACAAAGAATGCTATTGCAACATCCTCTCTCTTTTGAATTTTTATATAATGGCTAATGAAAATTGTTGAAACAAAAATTACTATAAGCCAGACTAAAAGAATTAACCATACAATACTCTCCATGATTTTTTAAACCTTTCTCCTATTTTACTTGTTAATACTCTTTAATAATGAAAAATTAGAAAAAATTATTACATCATTGGGAGTAATGTAAAAATAATAAAATTTTTTGAAAAAAAAAGGTAGGAAAATTGTAGAATTGAATAATATCTATAAATTTGTCTACCATAAGAAGGAGTAAGTTTATCATGAAAGAAGAGACAAAATGGTTTAATAAAAAATGGTGGGTTTCACCTCTCAATTATAATGACGATGTGGTTAAATCCTTTAATCTTCCTGAAAGAGTGTATGTAAGAGATTCTACTATAAGAGAAGGAGAAGAAACTCCTGGGGTATACTATACCTTAGACCAAAAAATAAATATTGTTGAGAAATTAGAAGATATCGGCATTGAACAAATAGATTGTGGTTATATTGGACAGGTTCAGGATCAATGGGATTTGGCCAACCAAATTAAAGAATTAGGTATCAAATTAAAGACATATTCACATCTTAGCTCAAATGCTTCGAGATGGACGTCAGAAATTGAAAAATCAATAGAAGCAAAAATAGATTATGTTGGATTTGGAATTGTGTTGACAGAATGGCAACTCCAATTATTTACAGGTGATACTAAAATAACACCAGAAGTAATGGTGTCAATAATCCCATCTGTATTAAGTAGAATTAGAAGGTTAGGAGCAAACGCTATTTTGGACTGTGTTGATGCAACTCGTTCTAAACCATCAATCTTAACAAAAGCAATTGAGAAAGGTATTAATAATGGAGCTAAGATGATAATGTTATATGATACTGTTGGAGCTTGTAATATTTCTGCAATTTCTTATCTAATAAAGCAGTTAAAGACCATCGTTCATAATATTCCAATTGGTATTCATGTTCATGATGATTTTGGGTTAGGTACTGCCTCAACTGTTGCTGCAGTTGAACAAGGTGCGTCATATATGGATCTGGTTGTCAATAAACTCGGAGACAGGGCTGGTAATACTTCTCTCGAAGAAGTTATTGTTACTTTAGAAATGTTATACGGTATAGATACAGGGATTGATCTTTCAAAATTGTACGATTTGAGTAAATACATTGAAGAAGTTTCTGGGGTTCCTCTACCATATAATAAACCTATCGTTGGACAGAATACATTTATACATGAAAGTGAGCTTCATGTAATGAGTGCATTAGAAAAAGATAAATTTTGGATGTGTT
>JAHQWY010000159.1 GCA_029856445.1 Promethearchaeia archaeon | reverse complement strand
AAAAATAAAAATAGAAGATAAAAAATGGTTAAAATCAATCTTTTGCATATTTTTCAGTCCAAGATTTCGCTTTAGCTTCGAACTTTTTCTGAGCTCTAAAATATTGCTCTCCTGCTTCATGGTTCAAAGGATCTCCAGGATTAAAGAAAGGAGGTTCGACATGCATCATTCCCTTGAGAGCTTCGATTATGTTAGTTAATGTTTTACTTGGTGTCCATCCACTTGCTCCGGTTGAAGCATCTACTTTTCCAACTAAATCGGGATTGATTAAATCCAAACAAATATTAAGTTTTCCTGGTGGAATAGAGCTATCAATATTAGGATGCCACATTAGGGTAACAGCGTAAGCATAGGGAGGAGCGAAAGGATAATTGTCTGGAAATTTGATTTCAAACACAAATTTACCATCTGCATAAGGAGTTCCTTTTTTACCTATGATTGTTAAGCGTAAGTGATCAATACTCCTACCCCATGGTTCTAAAATGACAGTTGGTTCGTTCTTATATGCCTCAATAGCTTCAGTATAATCAGTTTCTTCCCTGATGATAATCACCTTAAAAAAAATTTACATTAAAATTGTAGTTGTTATATTAGTTAAATTTTATAAAAATATTAATTATCACTATAAAAATTTTTCACAACAAAAGTATTTTGCGTTTTTTATTGGAAAATTTTTTGTTTAATATTCTTATAAAGTAAACATATTTGAAGTTTTCTTAATCAAAAGGAAAAATTTTGTGAGTACAAAAAATTAAAGCGAGATCTTTTTGTTATTACTTGCTCTAAATCTAAAAACATAAAAAATAAATTAATTATATTATTATTTATTTTTAAAACATATCCCCTCCCTAACTCAGTGGTCAGAGTGCTCGGCTGTAGATAATATCGCGTACTAAAGCTTGTAGCTAATGAAGTTACGTCAGCCGTAACCGAGCGGTCCCCGGCTCGAAGTATGGATTCGTATCGGATTGTACTAGATTCCGGGGGGAGGGACCACATTTTCTAATTTCATATATTAAATATTATGAACAGATGTGAAGCTCTCTCTTTTTTTAAATAAAATTTCTCAAAAAATTATTATTTTAGTCACCATTAATTATTAATATAATAATTGAAATTTACTATTAATTGAGCGGAGATAATCGATTATATGAATGAAAGCGATAAAAATTTTGAGCAGCATGAGTTAGAAAAAATACGTATGAGAAAAATGAAAGCAATTATGGATGCTAAGAAACATCAAGAACTTGTAAAAGACAGAGTTGTTTCAATATCAGACAAAGTTGAATATGTTTTAAAAGTGGTCCTAGCTCCAGATGCATATAACTACTTGAATAGTCTAAAGAACAAGGAACCAAATGTGTATCGAGCAATTTACAATGAACTAATTAACCCAGAGGTAATAGAAAGCATCGATTATTTATTGGCAATTATTCAACAAAGAGGAGGTGTTCCAAAACAAATTCCTCTTGATGCCATTATATATTTAGAGCGTAAAGCTAAGGGGATAAGAAGTAAGATCCAGGTAAAGCGTGGTGACGATCTTATGGACTTAGGATCATTTTTAACAAAATAAAAATGGAATTATTATTGTTCTCTTCCTGATATTATCGCAATTACTTCACATTCGTCATTAGGAAGAGGATTTGAGGTTATATCGAAAAATTGAAAGGCAAAGGGTCTTCCAAAAATTTGTTCCACTAAATAACCAAACGAGCTTATTGCGAATATAAAAATTCTTTTTAAAATTGATTCAGTACTAGCTTTAATTCTTAATTCTTTTATTACATCTTCAACTACTTCAATCTCCTTGGAGTTATATATATATTTAAATACCAGTTTAAAATCAACAGGTGTAGGGGCTTCAGGGTCTTCATATGAAAGTCCTCGCTTTCGGAAATGGAAAAATGTATTTAAATATAACGTAAAAATTTCTTCATGATGATCCTTTAAAAGATGAGAGATACGTGAACGGTCTTGATATTCAGGCCAATAATCTTGCATGAGTTTAAGTAATCTCGGGTAATTTTTATACTTATTTTCACTTTCCTTTTTTAAATAATTGAGTAATTGATTCTTAAGAGGCTTAAATTCAGACTGATGCCCAACCCGAGTTATAAATTTACGAAATATAATACTCATTCTTCAAGTATGAAAATAATTTTGTATGAACTATATATTTTTTATTTATTTTTTCCTATGATATTTTGATAATACAAGTTCTCTTATATATTACTTCTTTTTTCTCAAATTCATCACTCAGATAAAGCAATTTTGAAATTGTTTCTTATAAAATATGTAAAAAAAATTTATAGTAATCCCAATTTTTACTTACTATAATGGTAGACAAAGTTGGGCTGGTTTATACCAAAAAGTATCAAAAATACAATTTTGGTAAAGACCATCCTCTGAGACCTTTAAGACTTAAATTGACCTATAGTCTTATGGAAAAATTAAAATTGTTAGATAATGAAAGATTAGAGATTCTAAAACCCCGAATGGCTACTAGAGAAGAATTAGAAAGAGTCCATTCTCCCAAATATATCGATGTTGTAAAAAAATTAAGTGAAAATCCTCATGATACATCATTATCTCCTTATATTTATGGACTAGGACCAGGAGATAATCCTATCTTTAAAGGAATGTATGAAGCTTCCGCTTTGATATCTGGAGGAAGTATAATAGCGGCAGATACTGCTTGGAATGAAGAGGAAATTAAAATAGCATTTAATCCCGCTGGTGGCCTTCATCATGCAATGAAAGATAAAGCTTCAGGTTTTTGCATTTTTAATGATATAGCTGTTTCTATTCACCACTTAAAAACTTTAAAAAAAGACATTAGAATTGCATATGTTGATATTGATTGTCATCATGGTGACGGAGTTCAATGGCTTTTCTATGATGATCCAAATGTTTTAACAATATCCTACCATCAAGATGGGAGATTTCTTTTTCCAGGAACGGGATTTGTTGATGAAACTGGAGAGGGAGAGGGAGAGGGGTATTCTATAAATTTTCCGTTGATACCAGGTACGAATAATAAATCCTTCATTAAACTTTTTAGGAAAACAGTACCTAAATTGTTAGAAGCATATGAACCAGATATTTTACTTACGCAGTTAGGAGTAGACACATATTTTGATGATCCCTTGACACAAATGGGCTTTTCCCTATCTGTCTACAGAGACATCGCCCAAACAATGAAGACTTGTGCAAAGGAATTTTGCCAAGATAAATGGGTTGCATTTGGAGGGGGAGGTTATCTGATAACTGTTGTTCCTAGAGCGTGGAGCATTTTTTTAGCAAAGATGCTCGAAGTAGAATTGCCTAATGAATTACCAAATGATTGGATAAAAGAGGTCAAAAAGGAGGTTCCATATGAAGATACACCATACCTTTTATGGGATAGAGGTGAAAAAGTTGAGGTTCAGATGCTTCGAAATCCTGAAATTGCTAAAAAAATAATAGATTACACTAATTCTCTTATTGACCTCTCGAATGAAAAATATATTCCTAACTTGAATAAGACATAGATTTAATATTCAACATTTTAAATTAATTCAAAAAAATTCTACTTTTTCTAGATTAACAATACTCCCACAATTGTTATTATAAAACCGATAATTAACATCATTTGAAAACCAAGTGGCGCAGGATCGCTAAAAGATAATATAATTCCCCAAATCACTGTAAAAGTTGTACCAAAGAGAGAAACAGATAGACCTAGGTTTAAATGAGGTTTTTCAATTTCTATTTTATTATCCAATTTTAACTTTTCTTTATCTGATTTCAACATGGACTTATTGGTAACAAATTTTACCTTTTTACTGATTAATAATAATCCCAAAGTTATCATAATAAAACCTATCAGTGTCATCATTGCAGAACCAATCATAGCAGGTCCATGCAAACCAGGTCCATCTTCAGAATGATAAGCAGAATAATTATAACTAAACATACTCAAATAAAATAATGAAAATAATATGCCAACAATAAAGATACATAATCCTCCGATTTGGAGGAATATTCCAATTATATTGTGGTCATTCTTTATCTGTTGATTAGATTTAACTTGAGTACCACATTTAGGACATAAAATCCAATCTTGTTGAACTTCCTGACCACAATTCTTGCAATGAGTCATTTTGTCAAATATCAGGTATGAATGGTTGGATTTATTAATATTATTCCTCGAGCAAATTTAAATATTTTCTGCATTTTTGAATTATTACAGAATATATCTAAATTCTTCTGGTTAAAAACTGGTTTAAAAGACTCCTATTTTTGATAAACTTGAAAGTGATCAATCTAAAGATTATACAAACTCGCTTGTTGAGCTTTCAAATGAGAATATACCTCCTTTTTTAAATTAGTCTTAAAATTTACCAATAGAAATTCTAGTATAACAAATTTGAGTAATAATTTATTTGAAGTTTTTCTTTTTTTGACTGCTCTTACTACAATTCTGTAAATTTTGAGACGTATACATCTATTGAGAACAATTAAAATGAAAAAGTGAGCAAAAAAACTATTTAGAACTGATTTCATCTTTGTCATAAGAAAAAAAGGAAATTTTTAAATAGTAGAAAAATTCAACATATATTGTTAAAAATAAAAGATCGGAGTACCATGAAACGACAATATATTCTTATACCTAAAGTCGAGCAATCGGCTAAATACCTCAACCCTTAACCCTGTTATTAGATAAATACGTCTCCTCTTTTTAATTTTTTAAGATTCATGGTTTCCGATTTTTTGCTTTTTCTAATTTACCTATTCGAAATCAAAACATTCTTTCTTGAGTTCAAGTTATAAAGGATTAGGCTCTTTTAGATAAGCAATTCTAAAAACGGAGTCAGAAATTGTAGAAATTTTTCATCTTTAAGAGGAACAACTCCGATAGCTAAAATACCAAGAATACAGATAGACAACTTAAATATTTAGATTAGTTGATAATTAACACCGGGAGTAATTCCAGCAATTTTAAACAGATCATCATAGTCAATTAACTCTTCTAATGTTTCTTGAGACAAGTGATTATAAAAAATCGGTTTTAGGAAATCCTCACTATTGGTATAAGGTCTATTTAATTTTTTTTGTAAAGAAGAGTCTCCCTTTATTAATCTAGCTAATGGAGTATGGTTGTACACCCGATAATTAAAACCTATTCCAACGGTAAAAGGTCTATTAACTTTAAAGAAATTAATCATTTTTTTCACGGATTCTAGTGGCTCATTAGGATAACCAAGTAATAAATCTATTGCTAGCTTAATATCATATTTTTGACAATAGTTCAGAATTTGAATTAAATCATCATACGTATAGCTATTCAATTTCTGAATTCTCTCATCGCTGTCAACAGATAAAGTAATTAAATAGGCGTTTGATTTATGTAGAAGTTCAAAAAGTTTTTCGTTATGTGGGGTTGGTTTCATATACAGAGCCCATTTAAGGTCTAGATTTCTTTTAATTAATGCTGTACAGAAATCTATTGAAAATTTTAAGTCAGTATTAAATTCAGTATCACATGTATGAAAGTGATTATAACCTTGATTAACCAAATGAGCTAATTCTTCGATAATACATGAAATATCTCTGAAATGTAATCGAGTATTAGCTTCAATGCAGTAAGGACATTGATTATTACAGCCAAAATGGGTTTCAAATCCAACTATACCTTCTTCCTTTAAATATCTAGAATAATCCACATTATCTCCTCTTAGATTTACTAATTCTTTATCTAATCCTGCTTCCCAACCATCAAAGATTTTTTTTGTGATCTTTTTTGATTGCCATAACTCTAAAAACTTAGGAAAAATTTTCTCTCCTGGACCGATTATACCAAAATCAGCTTCAAGATAGGCGAGAATTTCATTAGGCATAGCGGAGAATCCTGAACCACCTAATATTATTGGAATATTTTGTTCTTTAACACATTGAATTAAAGGTTTGAAGTCTGGTAAAAAAAATTCGTTATTAAAATAGAGTGCTGAATCAATATTGCGAATAGTAAATCCTACCATATCAAATATTTTTTCATTAAGAATTTTATCCAAATTATTTTTTGGAGTATCTGAAAAACATAAATCTAATATTTCAACCTTATGATTGTGCTTTTCTAAGGCTGTTACTAGATATTCCAAACTAATTGGGATGACTGGAGGATTCTGAAACCTATTAGGATTTACCAGTAAAATATTTAGTCCCATATACCGTATTAAAGCTATTTATGTATAATTTATTGCTTGAATGATCGTCTAACTTTTTAGGGTTTTTATATACTTTTAATCTTTTTAAATACATTGTTGATTAAAAATATTTATTAAACCGTAATCCATTAATTATTAAGGATTAAAATAAATTTAGATTCAAGTTGAGATTGGGTATGAGTGAAGATACCAAAAGGATAAAATTAAGTACAGGGACAGAAGTAGATTTTGACAAAAAGGCACCAACAACACTTTTTGAAATTATCATTAGCGAGATTTTGATACCAAAATATAAGGAAAACGCGGATTGGAATTTATCTTTAAATATTATCATCGAGGAAATGAATAAGCTTATAATAAGATATGATCTTAATCCGAAATTGAAGTTGGGCTTACTTAACGATGTTGAACATCACTTAGATAAAGATATTGAAGAACTAACTGGAGTGGATAAGATAGAAATATTGTTCTTGAATATGGATGATTATGTTGAAGATATCCGGACATTAATACTAGCTGGAAAAGATAAGGAAGAACTTCGGACTGATATGGCAAATTTAATAATGCCATTAACTCTCTTTGAATTATCAGAGCTCTTCATTTATTTAGGTAAGAGAACATTTGTAAAATGATTTTTTTAGTCTTTTCTTTTATTATCTTATCTCTCAGAGTTGTAATAAGTCGACTTTGGAAGGTGTTAAGATTTCAGAAAAATTTAGATATTGGGGAAGTCAGTTCTGGAATGATGGAAAATTTGCGTACTCTTAAGTCAATTACGTGAAAATATAAATTTAAAATTAAAAGCTTTTAATTACCTATTCTTTATTTTATATAATTATTATAATGATTTTGAAAATTAGGGATATGCTATGTGTAAATGGTGTACGAAACATGGGATTGGTAAAAAATGGTACATGAATGCAAAAAATTATTCAGATCAATTAGCTGATGAACATAATTTGCGTGAATATCTAACTGAGCAATGGATGAATTTTGAAGCAGTTTATATTCGAAAAATTGCGGGATTATCTTCCAAAGGCTTGGGTTATAAATTACAAATGCCACTTATAGGTAAAATTCTTCGCTGGGCTGTTGAACGAATGATTCATGGAACGGTTAGACGTCCGAATCCAATAAGAGCAGATGGTCATATTGGTCAAGTTATTCCTATGGAAGATGCACAAATCATTCTTTCTGAATTAGCTGCTGAACCCATTGTTGAAACTTATTGCATGTGCCGAAAGATGCAGAGAGGGATAAATTATCAAAGTTGTATCAATTTTGGAGTTTTATCAGAAGTACTAGAAAAACTCCCAAGGTTTATACCAAAAGAACGAGCACATCGTATCTCTCGGGAAGAAGCAGTGGAAAGGATGGAACAACATAATAAAAATGGTTTAGTTGCTACTGTTTGGTATCAGCCATATCCATATATTAATGCGATATGTAATTGTGAAAGCCCTGAATGTGGTGCATTACGTTTAAGGAATGATTTTGATTTAATGATTATGTCTAAAGCAGAATATATAATCCATTTAAACCAAGATAATTGCCAAGGATGTAAATCCTGTGTTTCTATGTGCCAATGGAATGCTATCCGTTATATTCCATCCATTAATAGAGTAATTATTGATTATAATAAGTGTTTTGGCTGTGGACTATGCCGTCATGCTTGCAAACATGATGCTTTGAAGCTTATACCGAGACAAGAATTTAAAGGATTTGATGGCCATTTTTAGGTGATTTTATGGGTAAAACAAAAATCAAAATAGATTATATGAAATGTGGCCCTAAGGGTAAAGTTGATCCAAGAGATTGTGCTAAATGTCTTAAAGTATGTGATCCCTGTGTGTTTTTAAGGCATGAAGATTTAAAATTTAAAGAAGACAACATATATGATCCACAGCATTGGAAAATAACAGCAATTTGGCCATCCATTTGTACTCTCTGTTTTAAATGTGTGGAACTATGCCCCGAAAATGCTATCAGTATTAGAGTCTAAAACTAAACTTCAATTAATTAAGATCTAGATATATAAGGATTTTAATCCAATTTTACTTCTTTAGCACTTTTATAAAGATAATCAAAATAGTACAAAGAAGAAGGACCAAAAGCCACATGATCAGTGACAATCCCGAAAT
>JAHQWY010000158.1 GCA_029856445.1 Promethearchaeia archaeon | reverse complement strand
AATATTGGGTACGATTTTTTCGAATATCCAATCAAGTAAATTTGGTTGGTCAAATTTCTCCACTATATCAATTAGGAATTTCTCGACTGAATAATATAACTTAGCATTTTCTGTTTTGGTTGATGATAGAAATGAAACTAAAGCATACTTAACTCTTCCCATCGCATCCTCTAAGTTGACTGGTGTTTCAGCAAATTTATAAAAAGCTGATTCCAATATTGGTTGAATTTTATCCTTTGCATCAAAATCATAAATAAAGTATTCTCCCCATGCTGGACTAGGTTTACCAGTTATTTTCATTTTGGTGACTTTTGTATCTCCTATAGCTCTAATAACTTTTGGTTGTTTAGCTTTTATTTTTCTTGATATATCTTCTGCCTGTTCTTCGGATACAAATTCTAGGATTATTTTATTTTTTTCTTTAGGAACACTTAGTTTAAAGTATACATCTGAATCCTCTTCGAATAACATTTCTCTTAGGTTTTTAGGAAAAGTTATTCCTGTTTTTGTTTTTTTGACAATCTCCTCAAAAATAGGCTCATCATTCGAGTTCTGATTTTCTGCCATATTAATTTAAAGGTTTAAAGATTTAATAATTATTTCCAATCTTATTCATCAACTAATAAAGATTGAATGTTGGGGGAAATAAGTATCGATTTCAAATCTTTTATCCAGTAATATTTACAAGTTCTACTCCACGATGATGAAAATTCTGATCTATAAAACATAATATCGCGTGACCTTCATGAACATATACAATAGGTACGGGATAAGAATCTGCATTTTCAATCATACTTTTTTTAACAAATAAGGTTAGTACCTTTTTACATACTCTACATTCAACTTGAATTCTTTTTACTAAATCTAAATTAGCAAAGTTAATAATAATGTTAACTAATACTTGTTTAAATCCATTAAACATGGCAGGATTGAAGTCTTCATATGACATAATAATTTCTACGTCATACATTTCATGAAATTTAAAACTAACATGTTCTAGTAAAGCTTCTAGAAGTTGAAATTGTACTTTATTATCAGCTCCAACAGTATATATTAGATTATTTCTTCGGATGTAAGCCAATTTCATATTTCCTTTATCACGATGAAAAAAGATATCACTTACAGGATTTTCTTTAACAACATTGAGATCTAAATCAAATCTTTTAAAAGATTTTTGTGGTTTCCATTCAAATAACGTGGCTTCTTCATTACTGATATTAATAAATTCAAGAAAATCTCCGATATTTCTATAGACAGGCATCAATTAAATTTGTCCCACTTATTTTAACCATTTAATGATACTATACATATTTATATCTTTCAACTACATTAAAAACTTTAAAAATCATCTTTCTTTCAATCAGATAAAAAAATAAGTTGTTTGATTATATTATAAAAAGAATAAAAATCAAAGTGAATAGGAAAAATGATTTATTTAGAAGAAACTTTTAATATTTTACCAGCCCATCCCATGAATCTTGATAGATTTGTTGCTTTAGCACAAGAAAGATTGATCCCTGCGTGTAAGCGCTTAGGAACAAAAGTAGTAGCCGCATGGACTTCCAATGTTGAATGGTTCAGTCAAGTGAACCAAATAATGGAATTTAAGGATATGGAAGCGTTAAAAAAATTCCGTAAAGATGCTAGCAATGACAGTGGATGGGGAGAATATGCCGCTGAGCTAGAAGAAATTGCTCCAGAACGTCGAACACGTTTACTAGAACCATTGGGTCCAATACCTCCAGAAGATCTTCATAAGGCAATAGAAGAGAGTAAAAAGTCTCCTATAAAGGTTTATGGATTAGCAACCCTTGAAGTAAATCCAAATATGATGCCTCAGTTTATTCAAGGTTTAGAAGTCAAATCTCCAATAACAGATCTTATTATTGCTAGTTGGCGCCCAATAGGGGGACATCCAAATGAAGTAATTGATCTTTGGAAAATCTATTCTGCTCCTCAGGGTTATCAACCTGCTAATGATTTTATGAAGCAGTTTTTTAGTCCACTCAGAGATATTGCTCCTAAAGAACATTATAGAGGAGTTAGCATGTTACCATATTCTGAGTTATTATAATATGTATCGAGGTAGAATTGTATTATGATTTATTTAGAAAAAACTCTTAACCTTACCCCTGCTCGTGCTGATGTTCGTGATAATTTTATTAAAATTACCCAAGACTTACTGATTCCTGCTTGTAAACGTTTAGGGGCACGATTAGTAGCAGCTTGGTATGGGAATTATGAATGGGTAATGCAGACAACTCATTTGTTTGAATTCGATGATATCGAAGCTTTAAAGAGCTTTCGTATAAAATCTTGCCAGGATAGAAAATGGGGTGAATATTCAGCTGAGTTAGAAGTATTCTCACCTGTACGCCGTTCGAGGTTACTAGAAACAATAGGAGCATTGCCACCTGAAAGGCTACACAAAGCGATTGAAGAAAGTCAAAAAAATCCACTAAAAGTATACACTTTGGCAGTTCTCGAAGTAAATCCTGATAAAATGACTGATTTTATTGCAATGCTAAAAGCAGTTCCAGATCCTACTCCTATTATTGCAAGTTGGCGCCCTATTAGCGGAAATCCAAACCAAGTGATCGATTTATGGAAAGGAGATATATGGTGGAAAGCTGAAAACATGGCTTATCAACCCGCAACTGGAGATCAAGAATGGGTCAGACAATTGAGAGAAATAGCCCCAAAAGAGCGTATATTACCAATATATACCCTCCCATATTCACCTCTACTATAAAATTTTCTAAAATTTGTAGTTAATTTTTTTTTTCTTTTACGACATAAAATTTATTATCAAAATCTTAATTTGGTAACTATGAGTCATAAATAATGCTATAAGTGGTATCCAAATTGAATAAGAAAAATCTTAAGAGAGAATTAAGTTCATTTCAAGAAACTCGTAGAGCTGAAGAGTATAAAAACCTTACTTTCACAGTAGTATTAGTAAGTCCTGAACATGCTGCAAATATAGGTTTTATTGCTCGTATAATGAGAAATTTTGATTATGAAAATCTTGTAATTTTTAATTCAATTGAAGACAGAAAAAAAATCCTCAACTATGAAACTCAAGGATTCGCAATGCAGGGTAAAAACATCCTAATGAATGCTAAGTTTATTGACATTATAGAGCAGAAGGATCATATCCTCAAACTAAAAAGTTTTCTCAATCAATTCGATTTGGTCTTAGCTACTACTTCAAAAGGAATGAGGAATTCAAATATAAAAAGATTAGCAATATTCCCTCAAGATTTAACAATACCGAATTCAGTTAAACCTTTAAATATAGCTATATTATTTGGTAAGGAATCTAGAGGATTAACTAATGACGAGATTAGTCTTGCAGATATCTTATTGAGGATACCTACAGGATTAGATTATCCTTCTTTAAACTTATCTCATGCATGTGGCATAATTCTATATGAAATATTCAAAAAAATATATAATATAAATATTGGAAGAGGGACTCATCCTGTCTTGCTAGCAAATAGAGAAGATCGTCAACTACTTCAAGATCTTATTCAAAACATTATAAACAAATTAAAAATAAGAAACCATAAAAAAGAGAATGTGAAATTTGCCTTTAGAAATGTTTTTGAAAGGTCATTAATGTCAAAAAGAGAATTAAGCCTAATTACGGGTATATTCTCAAAAGTTGATAATATCTTGAAAAGTTTAAATCTATATGAAAATTATTGAACATTGGACTCCAAATATTTATAATATCATTTCAATTTTTTAGACTTAGTGAATTTAAATGAATGGAAATAAAACTCTTATTGCGTATGTATCAAAATCGGGCGTTACCGAAGAAAACGCCAAAATCATTTCAGACGTCTTGAAATCCAATTACGGATTTGAAGTGGATTTAATTAATCTAAAGGAAAATAGTAAACCCGATCTTTCTCAATATAATAATATCATTATTGGCAGTGGAATTCGAATAGCAAGATGGTATGGAAAAGCTAACAAATTTCTTAAAAATGATTTTAAAGATAAGAAGGTAGCAATTTTTTTATCATCTGGCTATGCAGGGAAACCTGAAACTTATCAAGACGCGATCACAAAATATATTGACAAAAAATTAGCCAAAAATCCACACATCAAACCTGTTGCTGCCGAAGCTTTTGGTGGAAGATATAGAGATGTGGAAGATTATACTGATCCAGAAAAAGTTAAGGTATGGGCAACGGAATTAGGAAAAAAACTTAGTATGTAATTTTTAAGATACATTTTTTTTTATTTAATATTTCTGTTGAAAAGCTAAATGATCTCAAGGGATCCTCTTTACTAATCTATTTGATGGATTTAATTAACCATTTACTTTTAAAAACCGTGAATTTATTTCATCTCAGTGAAAAAGCTTATTTTAAATACATTTAAATAGGCATTGAACATACCTTAACATACTAATAAACAAATATATGAGGTGAGAGAATGGCGATTTTTATAGTCCTTGGTAATTTTACTCAAGAAGGTATTATCAAAATTAAGGAGTCTCCACAGCGTTTTGAAGTAGCGAAAAATTTGACTGAATCTCTTGGAGGAACCATTAAGGAGTTTTATTATACCATGGGACGTTATGACTTTGTTTCGATAATTGAAGCACCAAGTTTTGAAACTATGATGACTGGTCTCATGACTCTTGGAGCTGCTGGTGCGATAAGGACAGAAACCTTGCAAGCAGTTCCATTAGATAAAGGAGCTGAAATTATTAAGAATTTACCTTAAAGAAAATTATTTTTAAATCTTTTTTTTTTTATAACACTGAGAAATACGTTGGTAAATTTTTCTTTTAAAATTTTAATTATAAGTGTTATAAAGGATTAGATAAATCATAGGTTTACATAGATTTTCGCTAGTTCCCGGTAATGAGGAGGGCATCCTGGAACAAATATAGCATCCGGATATAATTTAGACACTTCTTTTGTACAATTTCCACAAAATAACAAAACACCATGGTTTTCAGGAATATCCTCTTCCTCGGTTCTGCCTATAAAGAAATCAATTCTATCGTATTTTTTATCTCTTTCCTTTAATTTCTCTCTTAATTCTGGATTGTAATAGATTTTTCTATTCATTCTTGTCATAGTCATTTGACATCCTGTACACGTCCACATAGAAGAATGATGATACATATTCCCATATGGTTTAGTTCGTTTGACTGGTCTTTTAAATGGCTCTTCACATGTTAATGGCAAACTCCCTGGCGCTAAAGAAACCTCAACCTCTCTCAAATGTTCTACTAGATCCAATGGAATTCCCATAATTTGACAGCTCGCATTGTCTACTTCTATCATATCAGTTCCCCCTATACATATATTCAACTTTTTCACCCAAGTAGCACCAGGAACTGTCGTAGGACCATTTCCTTCTAGAGCAGTGGTGGCATCACAAACTGTAAGTTCAGGTTTTATTAATTCGCCCAGTTCATAAATACATTCATGTAGATTACTATGATATTTTCCTTCATCATCTCTAAATCCAAGGTGGAATTTTTTCTTGTTTTTTAAGAGGAGAAGACCCTTTTGATTTTTAACACCTAAAGTAACCATACATGTACCATGAGTTTTCATCTTAGGTAAATTAATATAACTGTGTGTTTTTAAAATAGAGGGTAATTTTATTTTATAGGGGGGGAATTTCCACTCATACTCATCTAACTCTACATATTCCAAATTCACGAGACTTACAGGAATATTATAATCATCTTTCAAAATTTCAACCATTTCCTCATAACCTGAAGTTTTAATAAGGCGTTTAAAAGTTTCTGGTTTTTCAGAAAAATATCCCGAGTTCTCTCCGATAATAAATTCTTCTATATCAAATTTATCGTTAAGTGCTAAAATTAAACCACCAGTTACTATAGGATCCACATCTACCGCATGACTTGGGGGTAAAGCATCAACAATATTAGGTTTTAAAAAGAGACGTGGTTTTGATGGTGTATAACCAAGTCGATCGATTAATTTTCCCATAGCTTGTTTAACATCATCTAAGGATTCTGGGTTTACTCCAACTATAGTTATCATTTTAATACACTATCTCAATATATATTTTTAAAGATTAAAACATTTGCACTTTAAAGAACATGCTTAAACCTTAGTTTTGGATTATATTAAATAAGAAAAAAAACTTGGGATATTAATGGTAGATTTAACAAGTAAAGAAATTGGAATAAAGCTAGCTCAAGCGGGTAAGTTAAAGACAAATGTGTTATGCGTTTATGGTTCAGAAACTATACCTGTAGCCGCAACTCCAATAAAGGAGATTAATCGTTGCATTGCGAACTCGATTTTTACTCTATCAGTTCAGAATAATATAGACACTTTATATATTGGAGAAGATGATTTGGAGGGTTGCTGTCCAGGAGGACAAGCATGGTTTGGTTATAAAGGATTTATGCCTATCCTAAAACATTTCTTATCAACGGGTTCAGAAGATTTTAGGGGTGGAGCTGCTGAATTTTTGATAGCTGACCCAGACTTAGCTGAAAAGCAGTTACATTCAATAGGGAAAATTACTCCTCTCGGAAAGTATACAGTTATTAAAAAATGCGATGATGTTGAGGATTTAGATCTTGAGATTAAAGCTTTTATCTGTTTTGGACTCTCTGAACAAATAAGAAATTTATGTTCACTAATGCATTTTCGACCAGAGAAAGGGATTAATTCTCAAATCCCTTGGGGACCTTCCTGTGCATCTTTTGTAACATATCCTGCAGGAATGGCGGAAGGTGGTCCGAAGGAATGTATCATTATTGGTCCCACTGATCCTACTGGAAATTATTGGTTTCCTGAAAATTTCTTATCAATTGGTATTCCTTTTCATATTGCTAAACAAATGGCGAATGATCTCGATCAATCATTTATTATCAAGCGTCCTGAAGTAGCATATCCAACGAAGCGTAAAAAATATAAGAACTTAGAATGAGGTATAATAATGACTTTGGATATCATAATAAAGAATGGGAAAATACTCGATGGAACAGGTAATCCTTGGTTTTTTGCTGATATAGAAATCACAGAGGGGAAGATATCAAAAATATCTCAAAATCTTAGCACTGAATTGGATAATGCCATTATTATTGATGCTAATGGCCATGTCGTAAGCCCAGGATTCATAGATGTTCACTCTCATGCTGACCTTTCACTCATCTTCGATCAAAATTTGGAATGCTTAGCTCAACAGGGAATAACAACTGTTGTAGTTGGCAATTGTGGTATGTCCTATGCACCACTAAATCCAGAAAAAGATGATTATTTTGGCAAAACATTTGAGATCAATGGAAAGATTCATTGGCACTCATTTAAGGAATATTTAGATGCTTTAGAAAACCAAGGTAGTTCTTTAAATGTAGTACCTTTAGTTGGATTCGGAATAGTTCGTCGATCAGTTTTGGAAGATGCTCCTCGACGTCCCTCAAAACAAGAGCTAAAAAAAATGCAATCATATGTTGAAGAAGCAATGCGAGCAGGGGCTTTTGGTATTTCTACTGGATTAATTTATCCCCCTCAAACAAATGCGAACACCAAAGAGATTATTGAATGCGCTAAAATCGTAGGGAAATATGGGGGATTATATTTTAGTCACATGAGGGATGAAGCGGATTTTGTATTAGAAGCTATTGAAGAGCTGATAAAGATTGTAGAAAAATCACGGTGTCGTGGTGGACAAATTTCACATATTAAAGTAGCCGGCCCTTTAAACTGGGGTAAAAGTACAGAGATCTTACAATTGATTGAAGAAGCGAATAATCAAGGATTGATAATTCGAGCTGATCAATATCCTTACAAGAGAGGTATGAATTCACTAAAGGATTCTTTACCAGAGTGGGCAAAAGAGGGAGGAAATGATGCAATTATCCAAAGATTGCACGATCTTAAATCTAGAGAACAAATTAAAGAAGATATGGAGGAACGCTTTAATAGAACTAAGATGTCATGGGATAAAATCTATATAGCTTCTCAAAGAACAGATAAATGGAGGGAGATTGAAGGATTATCAATATCAGAGATTACCAAGAAGAAACAATCTTCTAGTGAATTTGATATATTTTATGAAATTTTGATTGACAACCATGCACATGTGGAACAAATTACCGAATATGGTCATGAAGATGATCTTATAACCTTGATGAAAAGTCGCTTTACTATGATTGGAACAGACGGTTGGTCAGTACAGATGGGATCTGGTAAATCCCATCCTCGATTTTATGGTACATACCCTAGAATCCTCGGTAAGTATGTACGTGAGGAAAAAGTACTAAGATTAGAACAAGCTATTAGAAAAATGACCTCATTTCCGGCTCAAACGTTGGGTTTATTGGATAGAGGTCTACTTCG
>JAHQWY010000010.1 GCA_029856445.1 Promethearchaeia archaeon | reverse complement strand
TTTAAAGTTGCTGCCCCTACAATTTTTACTCCAGGTATTAAATCTACTTTTTCCCATCCTAGCATTCTTTTTGATGCTTCACAAACCAGAATTTCAATTCCCATATCTAAAGTTTTATCAATCATTTCCTTCACACTTGGGAATTCTCCTAATTTAATTTTTTCCGCTTCACCTGGTTTTAATATCCTTAAACCTGTACCCAAATAATATACTACTGGTTTAATATCCATAGCTTTGGCAGTTTGAGCAAGTACTAAAGGTGAATATTGACGTTCTGGGTCATGGCTTGTTTGTACATATAGGATAAATTTCTCATTTTCAGTAATATTTAACCACCTCTATAATTTTCAATATTCTATTCATATCCATTTTTTTTTATAAATTCACACTATAGTCAAAGCGGATCAAGAACTATTAAATTTCTCTTTTATGTTTTAGAAAACAAACTGAATCCTACTAGAGAATTTATAAGAAAATTTTAATTGAATTTATAAAATATAACAAGTTTTTAAAAACTTGAAATTAAAATAAATCCCCAATTTATAAGACCCCCAATAATTAAAGCAATTGAAATTTCCAAAAAAGAAATCTGGATTGCGTATTTCCAATTAGTTTGTTTCGCTATTATAATGACAGTCGCAAAACAAGGAATATAAAGCATTGTGACTAAGCTGAATGTAATCATTTGAATAGGAGTCAATAATTCTATGAGAGTTTTTCCCATATTTTCTGCAAAAAGAGCTAGAAGTACAAGTGTTAGTTCTTTACGCAAAATTCCGTAAATTAAAAATATTCCTGCAACTGTTGGAAGTCCCAGCCAGAATACAGATATCGGGGATAGAATAAGGTTAACTGGTTCTAAAGCATTAAAAATTAGCAGGATTTCCAATGTAATTCCAAGAATTATAATAATTGGAAGTGCTTTATACACAAATTCTTTAGATCTTAACCATGTTTGCTTCAGAATTACATTATAATTGGGCATCCTATATTCATGCATTTCCATAATTAATTCTGTACACGTTCCAGGCATTGTTTTATTTAGAATTCTACCAATGATTAAAATAACTGTAAAGTTTATAGCAAACAAAAATAAGACCCATGAAAGACCTAAATATCTCCCAACCAATCCCATAACGACTGTCATTGTTGCTGCACAAGGAACAAGTGATGTTAAAACAATAGATATCTTTTTTTCTCGCTCAGTTTCCATAATTCTACATCCTGCACATGCCGGAACATTACACCCAAAACCCAAAATCATAGGGATAATAGATTTTCCGTGAATTCCAATCGTGTGCATAATTCGATCCATCATAAATGCTGCTCTTGGGAGGTAACCTGAATCTTGTAGAATTTCAATTATAAAGAAAAATGGTATAACGTAGACTAATACACCTCCAATTACCCCGATTAACCCCCCTACTCCTCCATCCCAAAGAATCTTGACACCTATTAAATCTTCTCCAAATATAGAATAAATCTTTTCACTCCAAATTCCATATCCTTCATCTAATATCCCTCCAAAAAAACTCCCAATTGAAAATGTAAACATATAGATTCCCAAAAGAACTAGAATCAATACGATATATCCCCAGATTGAGTGAGTGGTAAGGTGGTCAAGTTTATCGGCAAGAGAAATTTTTTTAGTTTGTTTTTCTGATCGAAATAATACAACTTGTTCTACTATTTTATTAATATTATTATAAATTTCGGAAGAAATTATAGTGTTAATATCTTCACCATGAATCTCTTCAAGTTCTTTGCGATAAACATCAGCTAGTTGAATGAGATCTAAGGTTGATTCATGATTTTCAAAGATTTTGGTAATTTCTTCATCATTTTCTAATAGTTTTATTGCTAAGAATCTATGGGGATAATGGGAATTATTTAATGAGGTTCCGGAAGCATTAATCTTTTTCATAAGAAACTTGATTTTATTCTCAACTTCCCTTCCAAAAGAAAGGATTGCGGATAATTCGGGAAACTTAAATCCAGTTTTTTCATTATTTAAGTGGTGCTGGCGAGAGATAACCATTTCTATTGCTTTTTCGAGAAGTTGATGGACACCTACTCCATGAACAGCAACTAAAGGCAAGACTGGAAACTTGAAAATTTCTTCTAACTTGTTGAAGTCTAGATCTATATTTCTTTTATGTAAAATATCCATTTGATTCATAGCGAGGATTATTGGAACCTTTAATTCTAAAAGTTGAAAAGTAAAAAATAAATTTCGTTCAAGATTAGTAGCATCGATAACATTTATTATCAAATCAACTTCCTCAGAAGCTATAAATTCTCTGCTTACTATTTCTTCTAAAGTGAATGTGGATAATGAATAAATACCCGGTAAATCAACAATATTAAAGTGATATCCTAAAAAATCTAATTTCCCTTCCATTTTTTCAACTGTCTTTCCAGGCCAATTTCCAATCGTCTGTGAAAGCCCTGTTAACTGATTAAATATTACAGATTTTCCTACATTTGGATTACCTGCCAATGCTATATTGATTGAATCCTTGTATTGTTGTTGGTTTCTATTTTTCTCTTTCTGTTTTTTTGACAAATGACAACTCATAGTAATTCTTAAACTTTTAATTTTAAAATTTTAAAATTTTTGTCTAACATATACTTATATAATATTTATTTTATGGACCTATAAGTTACATTTTCCCTGACATCTTACCATAATTTTTGTAGCCAGACCTCTACCAATTACTAGTGAAGTACCTTTTACAATTATTTCTAAAGGTCCTTTTAATGGAGCACTCTTTTTTTTTAATATTTTTACACCAGGAACGATTCCTAGGTTTGCAAGTCGTCTCTTGGCTTTAATTCCTGTATTTACACTTATTACAGTAATTATTTCTCCTTTTTCACATTCTGTTAAACATCTAATTAATGGTGTTTGATAATTTTCTTTTTCAATTTGTTTTTCAGGTATAGAAGCGATAATTCAAAATCATCTCAAATAACACTTTTTAATTAAAATAATCAACTCTAGAATTTAAATTTAGGTATAACAAATTATAAATATTTTATTTTTATTATGAATTAACTTGACTGAGAAATGATGAAAAATTGAAACTAAATTTCAAATCTTTAATATCTTTTTTGAATAATGGGTTCTAATCTCAACAATTTTTAACTAAACATGATTTGAAATAATAATAACCACAATTTATTTTCTTTTTATGAAATATAGAAAAAAAATATAGAACAAAAAAATAAACATTTTAGTTAAAATTAATTTAATTTGAATAGAAGTATAAAAAAAATAAGCTTGAATCTTTTATTAACTCATTACATTCAATTTTTCTTTCTTTATGATTTTGGGAATGGTTAGTACGCCTAATCTTTTAATTCTTTTCGTAAATTCAGTGACTAATTCTGCAAACTGTTTTCCTTCACTTGCTGAAATAGCATGAATCATAACTCTTTCTTCTTCAATTCCAATCTTTTTTAACAAATTTTTAAGATGATCCATTCGGAGATAAGCATTTTCGTTTCCACTTATATAATGACAATCTCCTAAATGACAACCTGCTATAAATACTCCATCAGCACCCTCTAAAAAGGCTTGTAATATATAACTTTTTGACATGCCACCAGAACACATTACTCGAATGACTCTTATATTTGGTGGATACTGATATCGACTAACACCTGCTAGATCTGCTCCCGCGTAACTGCACCAATTGCAGAGAAATGCGACTATACGTGGTTCTCTGCTCTGATTTAAATGATTGACAGCTTCTTTTATCATCGGTTCAATCTGGGGATTTCCAAAATGGTTCACTGTAATTGCAGAAGCAGGACATTCTGCCATACAGGTTCCACAACCCTTACACACTGCTTTAATTACATGTGCTTTTTTATTATTAGATGTATATAATCCCATCTGTTTAGTAGATTCTATAAGTTCAATTGCGTTATAAGGACAAATTTCGATACATCGACCACATCCAATACATTTATCTTCATTTACTTGAGATGTGACCCCTTCTGTTTTTAAAATATCTTTAGATAATATAGTAACTGCTCTAGATGCTGCTGAATTTGCTTGGGATATACTTTCTCTTATATTTGCTGCTCCACGCGCGGTTCCACATAAAAATATACCATTAGTTGCAAAGTCAGAAGGTCTTAATTTAACATGAGCTTCTAAAAAGAATTTATCCTCGTTTAGAGGAACTTTTAACATCTTGGCTAATTCTGAATTATCTTCAGAGGCAATTATTCCAGTACTTAAAACAGTTAAATCCGAACGAATCTTAAGGTTTCCAATATCTCTTCTAAATAACAGATTTACTACCTTATCATCTTCTATTTCGATTTGGGGTGGATTTTTTTCATCAAACCTAATAAAAAGAATCCCTTTGTCTCTTGCTAAATTGTAATATTTTTCTTTAAATCCGTAAGTCCTAATATCTCTATATAAAATGCTAATATTCAAGTTGGGATTTATTTTTTTTGCTTTTAGTGCGTTCTTAATAGCTTCAGAACAGCATATTCTACTACAATATGGATGATCATTATTTCTAGAGCCAATACATTGAATCATAACCAAGGATTTTATTTTTTTTATTTTTTCTTCATTCGTAAAAAGAATTTTCTCGAATTTTGATTGAGTAATAATTTGTTTAGTATTACCAAATAGAATTTCTTTACCCTCTGGCTCGTATTCTTTTGCTCCCGTCGCTAGGATTATTATTCCATGTGTTAAATTCTTTTTTTTTTTCTCTTTACCAAAACTAATATCTGTGGTAAAATTTCCTATATATCCACTAACAGAGTTAATTTTAGCCTCAAGAAAAACCTTTATAAATTTATGATTGGTTACTTTTTCTATTAATTCTTGAAGAAATTTTTGTACATCATCATTTTCTAAAGTTTCATAAATATTTCTAGCAAATCCTCCCAATTGATCATTTTTTTCAACTAAAAATACTTCATAGCCTTGATCCGCAAGGTTCAGAGACGCAGTCATTCCGGTTACACCGCCCCCAATAATAAATCCTTTATGTTTAATATCTATTTCTTGTTCTTGTAAGGGAAACAAGTTTCTAGCTTTTGACACAGACATTCTTACCAAATCTTTTGCTTTTTCTGTAGCTTCCTCCGGTTCATGCATATGTACCCATGAACATTGGTCGCGAATATTAGCTAAATCAAAAAGGTATTTGTTCAGACCAGCTTCTCTAATAGTTTCTTGAAATAATGACTCATGCGTTCTAGGTGAACATGATGCAACTATTACCCTATTTAAATTATATTCTTTAATCCTTTTTTTAATGTTTGTTTGAGTATCAGCTGAACAAGTATACAGATTTCTTTCTACATAAATTACATTTGGTAATTTACTTGCATATTCAACAACTTCAGGAACATTTACAACACCTCCAATATTAATACCACAATGACATATAAATACACCAATTCTAGGGGGATCTCCACTAACATCTAATTCTTCAGGATAATCTTTTTTTGAAACTAAGGTATTTCTCACATCAGACAAAAAGACATTAACTGCTCCTGCTGCTGCGCTTGCTTCAACCACAGTCTCCGGAATGTCTTTTGGTTCTGAAAACATACCACAAACAAAAATTCCTTCTCTTGAGGTTTTTACTGGGGAAAATCGTTTTGTTTTGCAAAAACCATATTCATTTAATTCAATATTCAATTTTTCAGCTAATTCTTTAGCTTTTTGAGGAGGTTTTGCTCCAACTGCAAGAACAATAAGATTAAATTTCTCTTCAACTATTTTTCCATTCTCGGTTTCATAGCATACTATAAGGTCTTCTGTGTCTGGAACTTCTCGAATGCTAGAAATTCTCCTTCGAATATACCTAACACCATAATCTTCTTGAGCCCGTGTAATATATTTATCAAAATCTTTACCACATGCTCTAATATCCATTGAAAAGATGGTAGGTTCAACAATATCCATATGTTCCTTAGCAATAACAGCCTCCTTAGCAGTATACATACAACATACTGAAGAACAGTATTCAACATCAATATTTTTATCTCTCGATCCGACACATTGGAGGAAACCTATCTTTATCGGTACTGTACCATCAGAAGGACGAATAACTTTTCCGGAAAATGGTCCACTAGCACTTAAAATCCGTTCAAATTGGGTGCTAGTAATAACATTTTTAAATTTTCCATATCCATAAACTTTCAAAGATGTGGGATCATATTCATCAAATCCAAGTGCTAATATAACAGCACCTACGTCTATTTTTATAATTTTTTCTTTAAGTGCATAATCAATAGCTTTTGCTTTGCATACACCTCTACAAATTCCACAACCTATACATTTATCTCTATCAATTGAAAAAACTAGAGGCACTGCTTGAGGGAATTTAACGGAAATTGCTGATTTTTTAGATAACCCTTCGTTAAATAGATCAACTACTTCTACTGGGCATGATTGCGCACATAATCCGCAGCCTGTGCATTTATTTTGATCTAGATATAATGATTGTTGTTTAATTTCAGCTGTAAAATTTCCTGGTTTTCCTTCAATTTTTTCAACATTCGAATTTATAAAAATTTCAATATTTTCATGTCTTCCTGCTGCTACTAATTTTGGAGCAAGAATACAAATTGCACAATCATTAGTAGGAAAGGTTTTATCTAATTGAGACATTACCCCTCCTATACTAGTTTTGGATTCAATTATGTAGACTTTATAACCAGAATCAGCTAGATCCATTGACGCTTGGATACCTCCAATTCCACCTCCAATTACTAATACAGCACCGATTTTTTCCATTCAGCTATCTCCAGATTTTAAATTCAACATAAAATTTTCTTCTATTTTTTTCAATACAAGCCAACTAATTGACTAGAAAATTCTCAACAAAGAAAAAGGAATTTTCCAATAAAACTTGCTAGATCTATTACTTCGATTTTATTTTTTAATTCTTTATTATCCTCATTTGAATAGGATTCATTAAGATAACATGTGAAATGCGTTAAACATTTTGGGCAAGGAACAATTAGATATTCTGCCCCCGTATTTATTGCTTCTTTAATACGGTTTTGTCTTAATAAACGAGAATATTCATTACAGTTCATAAATCCAACGACACCGCAACAATTAGCATCATCTTTGACATTATCCATTTCAAGTAATTCAATCCCAGGAATCTTTTTAAGTAGTTCTCTTGGTGCGTCGTATAATTTACCACCTCTACGCCCTAAACGACAAGAATCATGATAAGTAACTTTTATATTCTTTCCTTGTGGAAATCTTACATTATCGAGGATATTTTCCTGTAAAAAGTATTCTGAAAAATGCAGTATTTCAAAATTAAAATCTTTAATTATTTTAGGGTAATCATATTTCCAAGTTCTATATCCTTCAGCACATCCAATTATAATTTTTTTAACTCCGGCATTTTTATAAAGTTGAACATTGTATTCTGCCAACTTTTTAAAAGTTTCTATATCCCCTCTTCCCCAAAGTGCGTCATGACCGCAACATTTTTCATTTAAAACAACAGGAATTTTATCTGCTTCGTTTAATAAACTTAATATTGTTATTGCAGTACTAGTATATTTAATTTCAAATTTGTAAAGCATTTCTTCCAATAATGGTAAGCAACCAACAAAGTAGGCAATTTCACCTGATTCACTTGTTTTTATTAGAGTTCCTTCTAAAAAATCTAATTTATCTGGTCGGATGGATTTATCTGCCTGAAGTTTTGGAATCATCTCGAAAATTCCATCATGAGTATCACATTGAATCATTTTCATTTTTTCTGTTTCATCGTAAAAAGATGCCTTCCTTAATTCCAAAATTAAATCAGGAATTCTTACACCTGTATTCTCTTGAGTCATTGGACAGTAAATTGTACATTGACCACATGTAAGACAATTCCATATATTATGATTTTTTAAAACTTCCTCTATTGGTGAAAAAATTAAATCTGATATTAAGCGTCGGGGAGAAAAGAGATCTATAAGAGATAATGGACACACAGTGATACAGCGATTGCAATTATAACAATAATTTGCCATATCAATTACATTTTCAATTATGTCTCCGGAAATAAGATTATTTGATACGTCAATAGATTTCATGGCTGTAACAGAATCATATAAATTGATAATTGTTAATCTTCATAAAACATAAAATATCTACATTTGGAACATTGAAAACCGCTAAAAGAGGATCTACGCTTATAAATATAATCACTATTTTCTAAAGTTGACCCGCAGTTAGGGCATTTCTCCTCAATTTTTTTTACTTCATTTTTTTTCTCTTCTATTAACATGAATCCCTCCCTGTATTTTTTCAACTTTCAGTTTTCTAATTTATTAAATTGTTAACTAATAGTGATGATTTTTTATAAGAAAATTTCTAAAAATATAAATCACTATGACAAAAATAGTAATCATAATATAAAAATTTTTACTTCATATGCAGATATTTAAGTCCTCTATGTAGGGAATTATTATATTATCATTTCTAATACCAAAAATTATTGATTATTTAATAAATCAGATTTCATATTATGATAATGAAAACAATCAAGGTAAGAAATATATTTTCTTATTCATAAATTTTCTTAATAATTTTTCTTTAAATATTTGAATATTCCGTACCAAAATGGACTAAAATATCTTTAAACCTTTTTTTAATAGCTTCGGAAATTTAATTTTTGTAGTCATTAAATTAAAATAACTTAGTGAGCAACACATGATATACAAGGATCAAATGCTCTAATAATGGTCTGAATTTTTTTTTTAACTATATTAATATCTCCAGTTCGATTATATAATTCCTGGGCATATTTTGTTATGGTATCATTAATTATTGGTATGTTTATTTCAGTAGGAATGAAGATTTTTGCTTTTTTGATAATTTCATTATCATTTATGTAATAATGATGTAACAACATACCTCTTGGTGCTTCAATAACTCCTATTCCCTCCGAATTTTTCAAAGAGGTAAGGGATGGGAGCATTGTTCTCCTATTTAACACAGGTTCTTCTAAAATTATCAATCCTTGTTGAGTTTCAAAATACATTTCTATTAACCTAAGAAAGTTAGAGAACAAAACGCTATTTTGCCAAGATTTATCAAAATATCCAAGATAAGTATTGATATTATCATTTTCATAATTTTCAGTAATTTTATATCGGGAAATAGGTCCAACTAAAAACCTTTTATTTTTATCAAAATGGAAATCGATTCCTCTTAAATTAATATCCTTTTCAAAATAGGAAGAATAGTTTTTTTCTTCGAATTCAATTGAATTTTTTACGTTTTCTTTAATCTTTAAGGTCCCACTGTACCTATTAAAATTTCCGAAGTTATTTAAACCCATATACATTACATTGGGAAGATCATATTCTTCTGGTGGAACACGATTGGAAAAAACACCAATAAATTTATCAATTATAAATTCTAAATTGATTTTAGCCTTTTGAAAATATTTTCGCGCCATAGAAATATCTTTTCGAGAAGGTAAATAAACAATTCCTCCTGGAATTGAAGTAATCAAATGAACAGATCTTCCACCAAAAATTTTTTCAATCTCATTGCCTATTTTAATTAATTCATATATATATGTCGTTAATTGAGAGTCATATCTGATCAATTCGTACGGAGAGAATAGTTTTTGACTAATATCAAAAATTTGAAAAAGATCTGGTAAGGATTGGAAATAAAAATGCATAGAATGTGATTTGATTAATTCTCCAAATAGTAATAAATGCCTTAAAAGAATAGACTGCTCTGGAGTAGATATGTTAAAAAAATTTTCTACTGCTTTACAGCTAGCGATTGTTTGAGAAGCATAACATAACCCGCATATTCGAGATACAATTTTAGGAATGTCATTTAGTTTTTTTCCAATTAAAAAGCTTTCAAATCCTCGATTTGATTGAATTTCAAAATCAACATTTGAAATTTCGTCATTCTGAAGCAAAATCTTTACAGTTCCGTGCCCTTCAACACGAGTGCATACATCTACTATTTTTAACAATCTTTTCACCTTCTTAATTTTGGTTTTGAAAAACGATAAAATATTCCTTCATAATTAATTAAATCTTTGGAGAGCTTAACCAAACTTAAAAAATTTATGATATTTGATGTAAAATCTTTTGAAACAGGTCCCATACAACCTTCACAGGGGAGACCTAGTTTTATACATTTACTCTCGCATCCTTCTCGAGTTATCGGTCCCAAACATAGAATGCCCCTTTTCAAGAAACAATCTGAATTTTCTTCACCAAGAATAATTTCTTCGGGATTAGGATTTATTTTAATTATATCTGTATCTAAAATCTTCTCCATATTTTCTCGTAAAGGGCAATTAGCACATAAAACCTTTTCAGATAGGGATGTATCTTTATTTTCTATTAATCTAATTAAAATATTTCCAAATAATTTCGAGGGAGGAGGACACCCAGGAATAATTCCGTCAATTTGGATAAAATCTGAAATTGGTTTTATATCTTTTGAATTCGAAAGGCTTAAAATCCCTCCAAAAGCGGCACATGTTCCAAGGGCGTATACTTTCTTAGCATGCTTTCTAACCTCTTTTAGGAGATTTATTTCCGATTCTTCAGAAATACAGCCTTCTACTAAAGCAATATCACAATCTTCAATTTTTTCTACATCCAAGATAAATGGAAAATAAATTATTTTTGTTCTTTCAAGGAATTGAGGAAAAATGTCTAAGGAGATTAATGTAGAAATACAACCACTGCAAGATGTTAAGGAGATTATAATGAATCTAGGCTTCAAATTTGATCTCCTCCTTCAAATGGTTATAGAAATTATTAACAATTTCAGCAAATTTATAACCCTCAACAGCGTTCATATGCTGAAGAATAACACGATTACTGTATTTTGGTCCTAAAATTTCCTTTAATAATTTGATTTTATTATCAATTCTTTCTACTCCATCAATGTATCGACATGCGTTCTTATTGCATCCAATAACCATAACTCCATCAAAACCACGCTCAAATGATTTAATTATAAAATTTATATCAACACGACCAGTGCATGGAACCCGCACGATGAAAATATTTGGATTATATGAAATTTTTTTAAGACCAGCATCATCAGCTGCTGCGTACCCACAAGAACCACAACAAAACGCAATAATTTTCGGACTTTTCTTATATTTTGAAAGTACTTCAATTGTCTTAAGAAACTTTTCAGAAGTGTCTATATTCAAATCTATTGCATTTGTAGGACACACACTTACACATGTTCCACATCCTTTACATTTGAATTTATCGATGCTAATTTTATCAGACTCGATTGTTATTGCATTATATGGACAAATTTTAGAACATAAGCCACATAAACCACATTTTTCCTCATTTATTTCTATACCACTAAACTCTGCTATTAAGTAATCTTGTGAAAGTAATGAAATCACTTTTAAAGCAACATTATTAGCTGTAGAAATTGTGGTATTATAATCCAAAGGACCAAAAATAGTTCCAACCCCATATATTCCTGAAGCTAAGGTTTCTTCACTCATAAAGCCATAATCATCCAAAGTAAAGTCCATAGTCTTTCTAAATGCTTTTAAGTCTTTATTTGGAACTATTGTTAGATTTAATATGATCAGATCACTTGGATATTCCATTGAATCTGCAATAATCCGCTTTTCATTATTTTTCTCAACAATTTTTATCTTATTAACGTAATGGAATCTGGGATCAATTGAATTGAGTAAAAAATCATTATTATTATTAATTTTGTTTAAATCATAAAAAACATTTACAGTGCATTCAGGATTTTTTACATTTATACTACTTAGATATTTTAAAGCAAGAATATTATGAAGTTTATGTTGATGATCAGGAGTGCTTGCACATTGAATTATTGAAATTGTTTTTGGGGGTTTTTTATTAGAAATTCTAATTATCTGCCCACCTGTGAAACCGTCTGAAGAAAGCATTCTTTCAAATTCAGGGGATGTAATTATGTCGTTTTGTGGATCATAATAGTATTGCTCCAAATCTGAGTATAAATCAGCACCAATTGCAATGACTTTTACACCAACTTTAATCCTAATTTTCTCCTGTTTTTGATCAAGAATAATTGCTTTATTTATACAAGCACGTTCGCAAATTCTACATTTAAGACAATTATTTATATCTTCCATATCGATTAAAGGAACATATGGATATGAATGAATAAATGGGATATATATAATTTTTCTATTAATTAAACCAAATTCATACTGATTAGATTTTTCTATACTACATACATCTATGCACTGTTTACACCCAGTACATTTTTTTTCATCTACATAGCGAGGTTTTTTAATTAAATCAATTGTAAAATCACCAACCTCTCCTGATACACTCTCTATTTCGGTATTAGTAAAAATTTGAATATTTTTTTCTTTCACTAATTCGGCTATTAATTCTGAAATGAAACAAATAGAACAATCGCCCATTTTATAGATTCGATCCCACCTAGCTACCTTTCCTCCCAGAGTTGGTGATTTTTCAATAAGAAATACTTTAATTCCTGCTCGCGCTAAATTTAATGAGAGTGTCATGCCTGCAATACCCCCACCTATAACTGCGCAACTCTTTTCTATTTCAACTCTCTTAATTTTTACATTCTTCTGAAGAATTACCCGTTCAATGGCCGCTTCAATTATTAATTTTGCTTTTTCTAAAGTTAGTGCAGGATCTATTTTATCTACTTTAAATTGATGTACCCAACAGCATTGTTCTCTAATGTTTGCTATCTCTATATTCGCCCGTTCAATAACGCCCTCAAAAATACGTTCAAAAATATGTTGATGTGTCTTTGGGGAACATGCAGCAATAACAACTTTGTTTAAGAAATTGTCTTTAACCCATTTAGCAATCTTAGTAAAATTTTTTTGCTGACATAGATTTTCAAAAACCTTGACAGAAACAACATATTTTAATTTATTTGTGTAGTTTTCAAGAGCATCTACATTTATAATATTTGATATTTCTGTATTACAATTACAGATGATAACCCCAACTCGACTTATGTCACTTCCCTTTGAATCTAAATACTCATCAATATCTTCTCCTGATAAAATCCTTTTGTTAATATTTATGATCTTAAGAACCCGTTTTCCTTCTTCTGTAAGAAAGTATGATTTCTTATCCTTATCTATCAGAGATCCAATTTTTTTAAGATGGAAGTTTAACTGCCCTGTTGTTTCTAAACCAAGTCTTTCCATTAAATCTGTATACGGAATATAACCCTCATTTTCTAGAAGAAGTAAGATCTTTCTTCTAAATGGATGAGATAATATTGAATATATATCCATCTTCTAAATCCCTCTCTTTTATCGCCATTTACAATCAGGATATTTAATTCTATTCAAATTTAAAAAAAACTAAATTTTGTTTTTAAAAATTATTTATAGTACTTAATCGTCATCAATTTCTAAAGCTAAAGGCTGAGAATTCCATGTAAGCAATTTATTTTTCATGAAGTTATCAAATCGTTTCATCTTGAATTGACAGAATTGAGAAATTTTTTCTTTCATTTTCATTTTGTTTGCTCTATCCAATTTAGAAGTTCTAATTACTCCGGCATTGATAGCTTTCTTAATTATATCTATTCCCTTTTTAGTGCGGGTGATTACTGTAGTAAATTTATCCATAGAGCCTAGACCTCCAAATGAGATATCAGCATAAATATTAGTGAAATCACTACAGGCTAGACAAGCTTGACGGACATAATCTTTTATACTATCAAAGGGGATATGGATTATTTTTTGAGTAGCTCCTCTGTTTTTCAATTTTAGGATTAAATCTTCTTTAATGTTTATTCTATCAATATTTTCAAATTTCAGCTTGAATTTTTTTTCAAACATCTCAATTCTAGGTTGATCAAAAAAGAAATTCTCGTAACAAAATAATCCTAAACAAAGCTCAATATTCTGTGAAGGGATAATACCTAAATTTTGCATGCATCTAATTGTATAAATTTGACACGGAGTTCCAACAACAGCTAATCTTTTGAATTTGTATTGTTTCAATTGGGGAATTGAACTCGTATATGTATGAAATTTCTGTAATTCATTTAGCTGTGGAGATAAATCTAATTTAAGCCCTGATGCCTCTATTAAATCTTTTTTGTTTCTTGCAATTACAGCTTCTCTGGAAAATGCAGTTTTTGTTTTCGCAACGATAGCTCCATCAATTAATTTCTTCTCTAACAAATAGTTTATTAATGAGTTTACTACACCTCCATCTGTCCCAATTTCTAAAAATTCTTTATCTGTGGCTTGACATGAGTAAATATTATCGATAAATCCAAGGGGCATGGATGAAAAATTTGTAAAATTATAAGTTTTATTGAGATCATCATCTAAGATATGAGTCTGTGGACAAATTAAATAACAAATTCCACACTCAAGACATTTTTCCTCATTTATATATTTTGGAGGTGAATTAGGCTCCGTCATACCAATCACATCATTTTCAATTGAATTACAAAAACTTACACACCCTCCACATTGTTGACATATACCAGGTTTATGCACTTCTTTAATTAAATCCTTAAAATTCTTTATTCTCATTATCAAAAATCACCAAATGCTTTTTTAATTCTTAACATATTAATGACTATTTTAATAAATATTATGATCTCCATGATAAATATTGTTATCAAAATATATAAATGTATCTCTTTTCGTATATTGAATGTATGATAACTATAAGTTATATATTTTCATATGTTAAAAAAATGAAAAAAATCCTGTTGGTATTGGATCATGGATAGGTATGATTCGTTCATTTAAGAAAAAATTGATAAATATATTTGTCAAAATAACGAAAATTTCTCTTATCAAATTTCTTAAATTACTTTTAACTCACTATTTAATCGAAAGTTGGTAATAAAAGGAAATTATAATTACATTTTTGTAAATTTTTTTTTTCAAAATTTAAAATAAAAGATTTTATTATAAATAAGAATTGGTGATGTTTTAAAAAGGTGGATTTAATGTCTGAAGAACAGACCAAGGTTAGGATAGGAGTATATATCTGTAGATGAGGAGTAAATATTGGTGGTAGCATTGATTGTGATATCGTTAAAAATTATGTTGAACTTCTCACGGGTGTCATGATTGTTAGAGTAAATGATTTTACTTGCAGTGATCCAGGACAAAAACTTATTAAAAACGATATTTTAGATTTGGATTTAAATCGGATTGTTGTTGCCGCTTGTACACCAAAAATTCATGAATCCACCTATCGAGCAGTATTAATTGAAGCTGGATTAAGCCCTTATTATTTTCAAATGGTTAATTTACGTGAACAATGCTCATTTATTCACTCAGATGATAAAAAAAGTGCCACTAAAAAAGCTATAAGATTAATACAATCAGGAATAAATCGCGCACGTGAATTAGAAATTATCCCTTATAAAAAAATACCTGTAGAAAAAGCTGTTTTAATTATTGGTGCTGGAATTGCTGGGATGAATGCTGCTTTAGATTTAGCAAACCAAGGCATTCCTGTATACTTAGTTGAAAAAGAAGCCACAATTGGTGGAAAGATGGCACAATTAGATAGAATTTACCCCACCGACGATTGTGGAATATGAGTGCTTGCACCCATCATGGTAAGTACTTCAAAGCACCCAAATATAGAATTATTTGTATATAGTGAAATAGTTGAGTTTAATGGTGTCCCTGGCAATTATAATGTCAAAATACAAAAAAAACCCCGTTATATTAATGAAAAGAAATGCACTGGTTGCGGATTATGTACAATAAAGTGCCCAATAAAAGTGCCTAACGAATTCAATAGAGGGTTTGGCGAAAGAAGCGCTATTTACATACCTTTTCCACAAGCTGTCCCTAAAATTGCTTTAATTGATAAGGATGTCTGTATAGAATGTAAAAACTGTTTAAAAAACTGTCCAGCAGAAGCTATCGAATTTGAACAAGAACCTGAGTTTATAGATCTAACAGTTGGAGCAGTCATTGTTGCTACTGGATGGGACGAATATCCAATTATGAAATATAATGATTATAAATATGGTATTTATCCCAATGTAATTACTCAATTAGAGCTAGAACGTATTTTAAGCCCAATAGGCCCAACAGGCGGTCATCTTTATAGAATTTCTGATGATAAAACCCCAAGAACAGTAGTTATGATTCAATGCGTTGGTTCAAGAACATTAAAAGGTAATCCTTATTGTTCTGTAGTGTGTTGTAGTGTTGCTCTTAAAAACGCTCAACTACTAAAAAAAGAATATCCGGAAATGGATATTGTTATATTTTACATAGATGTTAGAGCATGGGATAAAGGGAATGAAGAATATTATAGAAAAGCTAGAGAAGCAGGTATAATTATGGTTCGGGGAAAAGTAGGAGATATAAGAGAAGATCCAGTAACAAAAAAGCTAAAAATTCGGGCATCTTCAACTTTAACTGGTGATTACATTACCTTGAATGCGGATTTAGTGGTATTATCAACAGGCATGGTACCTTCCAAAAATTCAGCAAAAATTATTGATGTTTTAGGATTAAGTAAGGACCCGAATGGGTTTTTAAGTGAGATTCATGGATGCCTAAAACCTCAAGAGACAAATAATATGGGGATTTATATATGTGGATGTGCCACTGGACCCAAAAATATCCCCTATTCCGTATCAACAGCATTAGCCGCGGCTAGTAAGGTATCAACATTACTTTCCAAAGATAAAATAATTCAAGAATTAATAATTGCTGAAATAGATGAAACTCTGTGTATGGGTTGTCATAGATGTGAAAAACTCTGTAATTATAAAGCAATCACAGTAAACGGAGAAAACATTGCGGAAGTAGATGATTTAAAGTGTAAAGGTTGTGGTGTTTGTGTTTCATCCTGTCCCGCTCGAGCAATCGATCTCAAATATTATAGAGAAAAACAATTTATCGAAGAAATAAAAGGGATATGTAGTACTGAAATTGAATATAAGGAGGAATATATCGAATCTGTTGAAATTGTAATGAAAGAGATTGAAGCATTAGCTCCTCATAAAATGTAAACCGAAAAAGAATGATCCTTTCAAAAAAATAGGGGTTGATAGGGGACTAACCTATAGCCAAGGTTTTCGGGATAATAATTTATTTAGATTTAGAGTTTGTTTTCATAAAAAGATCTATCTAATTTTAGAGTTTTGATAATCAGTCTAAATTAAATTATAAATATCTCTATTAGCATTGTAAAGAATTTTGAGATTTTCTATTATAAGTGTGAGTTTAATTTATTATTTTTTTTTATTTTTTTGTTAAAAAAATTGATAATTTTATTTTTCATATCATATCTCTTAATATGCAGGAAACATGATTTTTTCCATTTAAATAACATAAAATAAAAGTTCACTAAATTTTTAAATTGACAATAAAGCTTGTCAAATCCAATAAAATTTTTGTTATCAGATTCTTTAAATTCTGAGTTTATGTTTATTTAATTGGAATAGTTAAACTTATTTAATATGAGGTGAGAATTAAGATGGAAGTTTTGGAAATAAAACCTGTTAGAAATAAAGAGATTATTGCATATCTGGTAAAATTTTCTAATATCAAGTCAAAATCTAATGCAAATGTAAATTTAATTGAGTTTTTAAGCAAGAGAAATGTTAAGTTTGCCACTATTAATTTAGAAAACGAGAATCTAAGAAGTTTTAATAAGTCATCCTTGGCAAAAATATTGGAAAAGTATAGGATTCCTTATTATACTGTAGATATCCCAGAATATGCGATGGGTTATCTTATGGCGGAAATTCTAGAAAAAGAGGACCAAGTAAATGATTTAACAGAAGAATATCTTAGTATGAGCGATAAAAAATCAATAAAGGGTTTGAATTTAAAATCTTGGATAGAGGTTCTCAAGGATGAGATCGATGATAAGAAATTAATTTTACAATTAAAGTTAAGACCAGAATGGATTGTTAAGAAAATTCTAGATATAATAAGACCTACGAAGACTAATAAAATCACTTTCGTCCATTTTGCTCAAGATAACATATTTAATAAAACTATGACCCTTTTAAAAGATTTAGATATAGAAGTAAAAGTTTACGATCAAAAGAAAGAAGATTTTGCTCAATATTTAATTAAAAGTGAGGAGGTAATAGACCAATGGAAGTATTAGAATTAAAACCTTTAAAGAAACAAAATTTAAAATTGGTGTTAATAGAAAGTGAATTTCCAATAGATTGGTGGTTTGAGGCTCCAGCACAGAAGAAACATGATTTAATTTGGAATTTAAATCTAGTTTCGAAGGAATATCTTAAACTAATTGAGGAACTTATAGAAAAATATAATCCAACTTTCGCTGTAGAAGAGAAGGGTAGTCGTTGGGATGATACGATATCTCCTGAAGATCCTATAGAGACAATATTTAGAAAACACGGGATTCCCTATAAAATGGTAGATATTTCAGAAAACGCAGAATACTATCTCTCTTCAAATTTGGCTGCCCAAAGGGAATTTTTAAAGAATCTAACAAAATCGATTAAAAATAATCAGAAGAATGAAAGGCATAAGGATGAATATACATTTTTAAGACTTGTATTATGGAAGGAATATTTACAACAAGAATATGATACGCAAGAAGATGAGATAAGATATAAAGTCCGAGAAGCATGGATGATGATGAAGATTCTTAAAATAGCGAAAGAATTGGGAGATAGAAAGCTAAATGCATTGTTCATCTGTGATCCTAGACATTTCCCAGGCATCACTCAATTTGCAGAAGAATTGGGTATAGAAACTGAAGAAATAAAAATTAAACGTTTAACTAAGGTTGTAAATAATCCTGGTACAGAATCGATAGAAAACATAATTGGAAAATCTATCCTTGAATTAACCCCTATTAAAGTGAAAAAAAAAGAATCGTTAGAAAAAATATGTTATTTCTTTGATACAGATGATAACGCTTCTCCATTCGATATCAATATGGCCTATGACGCAGGTTTTGATGTGGTTATACCGATTAGTAAGATGACTGCTGATCAAGTACCAAAACTTGTACAAGATGCAATTTTTTCGCGTAAACCGAAAGCTCCTACAACTTTTTTTGTTGGTGGATCTAATGTCAAAGAAGGAGAAAAAATTGCTAAAAAAGTTATAAAGTCGTTGGTACCCCCTTTTGAATGCCCTGTAATAATAGATCCTCGTGGTTCACACACCACAGCTTCTGCTGTAGTTGCTAAAACTATTGAAGTTGCTAAAGAACATGATTTATATGATCTAAAAGGTAAAAAAGTGGTTATTTTAGGATCAGGTCCCGTTGGAAGAGTAGCAGCTATCATCGCTTCAAAATTAAATTGTAAACCATATTTAGTTGAAACTTGGGAAAAATCGAGCGAAGAATTTGTAAAAAATTTAGCAAGAGAATTAACGGAAGAAGCTGGAGTAAATGCAACTGAAATCGTTGGTGTTTTTGCGCCTAATGATGAAAAGAAATTAGAAATAATTAAAGATGCAGATATTTTATGGAGTTTAGCTGCTGCAGGAGTACAAATTTTATCAAAAGAATTAATGGTTAAATTAAAAAGTAAAATTGTGATAGATATAAATTTGGTTCCCCCATATGGTATAGAAGGTTTAAAGCCAAAAGATAATAATAAAGAAATTTACCCCTCAATATTCGGAACAGGGGCATTAGCTTTAGGACGTTTGAAATCCAACATTGAAGCAAATGTCCTTAAGGAAGCATCAATAACTAAAGGAAAAAAAGTTTTTAATTACAATTATGCTTTTGAACAAGCAAAGAAGATACTATTTGGAAATGAAATAAAAATTTTTTCCTAATTTTTTTTTTAAAAGTTAATCCCATATTTTTACTTTATTTTTCATTTAATTATCAATTTTCGAAGTTGGATTATTGTTTTCATAAAATGATATCTCTGAATACTAACATATATATGATCTATTTCCAATATTATAATTAGATAAATAATAAATAAAAATATTAAATTTGACTATTAATTGAAAAAAAGGTGAATATAATAGACTACAAAATTATGATATTTTCGAGTCCAGGATATTCATATAATGAATCTAATTTGGTTGATATTAAGAAATTTAAAGGAGTAGATTCGATCAAAATAATTAAAATTGAAAACATAGGATCGCTTGATGTAACAGAATTATTAAAAACAATTTATCTTGGCTTTGATGGCATATTTGTTATAATTAGTGGAAAAAAAGGAGAAAATAAATTAGTCCCAAAATTTAATTCTTTCTTTAGATCAGCAGAAGAAACTAATCATATATTATATCGAAGGGGTTTAGGTAATCAAAGAATAAAATTGTTTATGTTTGACGGAATAAATCAAAAAAAATTAAGTGAAGCTTTTGAGAAGTTTTTTATAAGGTTAATTCGTGATGGACCAAGTCCAATTAATAATGGGATTCGCAGATTGTATACTAAAACTAATTATAATTATAATTTCGATTCAATTTCAATAAAAAAACTGCTATATGCAACATATCAAGCTTCATATAATTACCATTATAGATCTCTATTTAAGGCAAAAGAAAAAATTCTAGAAACAGGAAGATACAATGCAGATAAGTTTTATTTTCTATTAAATTCGATTTTTGAAGCAGAAACTGCAAGAAAATATATTCTTGAAGAATTAAAAAGCCACGAACCGTTAACGATAGAGGAAATAGTAAAGATTTTTAATTTTTCAGAAGAGAATATCATTCGAGATATTTTTTACTTAAAAGAACAAGGTTATCTTGAAGAAATTTTTGTAGAAATACCAGATAAAAAAATAGATAATCATATTAAATCATTAAATTTAGAAGACCCTGGTTGTAGATACAGGGTTAACCAAAGTTTGGAAAATTATCAGAAAAATTACTTCAAATCCGTTTCTATCATTCAAGATTTAAACTTTTGTTGTCATTGTGGTTTATGTACAGCTATTTGCCCTGTTAACTGTTCTGAACTTACGCAAAATTATTTATATATTGATGAGGGGAAATGCATTAATTGTGGTCTTTGTTATAGTGTTTGTCCACAATCTTTTTCAATAAATTATCTACAAAAACTCATTAGAAAATCTGATATTTCATTAGAATATTCCAACATTCTAGGTTATTATGAAAATATATCTTCTGCTAAAACATTAAAATATGCAATAAAAAAAGTAGGGCAGGACGGTGGTATTGTAACTTCATTACTCTACTACTTACTTTCCAAAAATTTAGTAGATGCTGTAGTAACAATTAAACATTCAAAAAAATATTGGAATCCTAAAATTAGTATAATAGATAATATTGTAGATTTATATAAAACAGCAGGTACTACTTATGTTCATGCTCCGATTTTATCAATTTTAGATAAAATAGATAAGGATAAAAAAATAGCAGTAGTTGCCCTACCATGTCAAATTAAAGCGCTTTTTAAAGGAGATTTATTCCCTGCTAAAAAACCTTTCTTAAACAACATTAAATATAAAATTGGTCTTTTCTGCAAAGAATCCTTTCCTTATGAGAAAATTATTAAACTCATGAGAGATAAATTTAGTGTTAATATTGATGAAATAGTTAAGATGGATATAACTAGTGGAAAATTTGTTATAACTCTTGAATCTGGTGAGGTATTTTCATATCCCCTAGCGGATTGTGATTTATATGGGTCTGATTTCTGTAATTATTGCAGTGATTTTACATCAGAATTATCTGATATTTCAGTAGGGTCAATTGGTTCTAAAACTGGATGGTCCTCTGTAATTCTAAGAACAAAGAAAGGTGAAAAAATATTTAATGGTGCTATTAGACATGGTTTAATTGAAGTCAAAAGTTTCAGAGATAAGAAACCTCTGCAAACAAAAATAGAGAAGCTCGCAGAAATAAAAAGAGAAAGCTCCAGACATTTTGAATTGAATCTTATTAAAGTATAAGGATTATTAATAATGAAAGAAAATAAAATATACTATAAAATAATATCTAAAAAGGATATTAAAGATCTTGAAAATTCAAGAAGTAAATTAAATTTTCCTATAAAATCAACTATACTTGAAGAGAGCATAGACGCAAAAATTAAACATAGAAAAAAAAGAGAAGGAGATTAATTATCATAAAAAACCGATGAACATCTAAAAATATTGCTTGCACTAAATTTACAATAAATTAACATTGTTACTAATTAAAAGAATAAAGGTTTTAGACTGCAATTTTTCATCTTTAAAATTATTTTGAAAAAAGATATCTTACTCACATTTCTAGAAAATGGATTCCATGAAGTCTAGATTTTTTAATTCCATTAAATTATTTTGTATGAAAATTGTATCTAAGTCTTTCAAAATTTTCCTCTTAATCATATCGATATGGTTTTTAAATTTACTCATGAATTCGTTTATCTCGTTTTTGATTACATGAGAAGGATTAATTGGATGATATAAATTATTATCTTTCAATATCCATTTCCTTTGTCTTAATGTATTAAGACCATTATATATAATTTCTGGTTTTAAGTTAATAACTTCAATTAACGTATTGAAATCAGCCTCTCCTAAGGATACTAGGATTGTATATATTTCTACTGCAGGTTTAGATATATTGAATATTTTTAAAGCAGAATAAATCTCATCACTTGTTTTTGTAATTTGTACTTTTTTTCTTTTAGAAGCCTTTTTGATTTTATTAAGATTTACATCCATCGATATAATTAATTTTTGGTGTTTTAAAGCTTTTTTAAAGAGTTGATTTCCAGCATCAGAACGAATAATCACACTATTCCAATTATCATGTGGGGCACCAACACTTCCTACTGAAATATCCGCAAATTCAGCAGTGTAATCTTTACAATATTTACAACTGGAATAATGATATTTGTTTGTTTTGTTTATTGAAATTTCTTTAATAGACCCATCTTTTAAATATGAAATGAATTTACCATGAGAAACATCAAATTTTTTAATATCTTTCATAGAGATTCCGTTTAAATCATGTACAAGATTCAACATTGAATCATAGGAATAATTAGATGAACAAAATAATCCAATAATTAATTTGAATTTACCATATTTATTTGAAAGCGGAGGCCAAAATTGGAATTTCCGTACCGCTGGAATTTGACAAGGTAATCCTACAAAAGCAAGATTTTCAATTTCAAATTTATACACCGCATCACGATATGCACTTATTAATGGTATCATTGTATAAATAGAACCCGCGGCAGATATTATTTCTTCCTGGGTCCTTGCTATGAAGGGTTTAGGATACCAATTCTCATCTTTATTGACCATTAAAACACCATCAACTAATCCAGTATTTAGTGCAGTACAAAGTAATGTTGTAACAACTCCACCATTTTGAGAATTCTGTAAAATCTTATTATCAGTACTTTTAGCGGCTAATATTTTTTGAAAATCTCCTAAAAGAGAATTTTGATAATTCTTATGTTTAAAAATTTCTTTTCTTAATAATTTTTTTGGAAAGAAAGTTTGTGGACAATATTTATAGCATAATGAACACTCTGGGTCATAATCTATAAGTTTTGGTTCATTCTCATTAATACTAATACGAGGGCATATAGCAAGACAAGCACCACAATTTATACAATTTTCTTTACTTATAACTAAATCATATAGATCTTGAAAATTAAAAGATGAAATATCACATTGTAAATAATCAATCATTTGCTCTTTAGTTAACATTTTTCAACAACTTATGTAATTATATTTTATTATTATTGATATTGATAAATTTATTTCAAGATTCACTATATATATTATATAAATACAAACATATAAATGATCGATATTATAATTTTTTATATCAAAAAAGAACATATGATTATTGAAAAGAATAGTTTTATTTTAGAAGAAATTAAGTTAGAAAAATAACATTCCCAAAAAAAAATTTATGAATAATAATTTCATTATTAATAATATAAGTATAATTCCAACTATTTTTCTACTCTAAATTTGAAATTGAGTATTGTAGAAAACCTGATTAAAGTCAAAAAAAATAAAATAGAAAAATAGCATTAAAATAATTAAGGTGAAAATAATTTATAAAAAAATTCTTTTAGCAACAGATGGATCCCCTCATGCTAATAATGCTGTTAAGAAGGCAGTTGAATTACAGAAGTTATGGAATAGCAATGTCGTGATTATTCATTCTATTGAAGATAACAGAATTCCATCAGAAATCTATCCAGATACTTCTCTATTATATTCAAAACATACTAATATTAAAGAAGTATATAAAGAAGCAGGGAAAAATTTATTAGAAAAAACCAAGAATATGTTTAGAACTAATCAGCATTTAATTAAAACTCGTTTAATTGAGGATGAACCACCTGAAGATTATATTAACCGTATTGCAGAAGAGGAAAATTTCGATCTTATCATCTTAGGGAGCAGAGGACAACACTCTAAAATAAAAAAGGTCTTTTTAGGAACAGTTTCTACTAAGGTTGCTAAAAGTGCTCCTTGTGATGTCTTGATTGTTAAATAAGAATATATCTTTTCATTATTAATGAAGAGAAAAGAATTTTGAGCAAAATGTATCTTATATATTAAAGATGATTTTATGAGACATTTTGTAAATATCTATAAAACTTGATACGTCCATACTTGAACTAACTCCATCAATAGGTTTAATTTTTTCATTGATAAACCTCCATAGTGATTTTTCGTCTTTTTCAATAATGCGTACTACTATGTCATGATCTCCCGTTGTTGTTGCGATTAATTGGACTTCATCAAATAATGCAATTTTTTCTGCAACCTCTTTCATTTTTAAAGGATCAACGGAAAGACCTATTATTGCGATAGTTTCAAATCCTACCATCATTGGATTGATAATAGTATCTTCCTTCTTAATAATCCCTGCATCTAGCATCTTTTGTACTCTGTTATGAACACTACTCGCAGCCATATTAATTTTTCTTCCTAATTCTTTGTATGAAATTCGAAAATTATCCTGTAGGATATTCAAAATTTTCCTATCAATATCATCCATTTTAATCGTATAGAACAATTATTATTCTTTTACATATAATTTAGTACTTTATTCTTTTAAAAATTCCTTTTTTAAAATTTAATTCAAAAAAAATGAATAGAATGAAATTAATTGGTTATTGTATACGCTTTAATTTTTTCGGATTACTCATCGAATAAATGAATATTATATTGATAATATCTAGATCGCCATACCGTATTCTATATAGTAAATTACTCCAATTTTCTTATTTTTATATTAATGAGTAAGCTTAAATAATGTTTATTAAATTGGTAGTTATTGAACGATATTCAAAAACCTTAAATAAATATTATTCTACTTATATCATAAGTTATGAATAATTATTCAGAATTATAAAAAACTGATTTGATAAAATTTGAGAAGTTATAAAGAAATAATAAAGGATGACAATTTTCATGTAGAAGATGTACATTTCGTTGATACAAAAGTATCAAAGATGTGTTGGGGCTGTGAAACAAAACATAAATCAGGTCATATGGTTTGGGATGCTTCAAAATTACGTAGAATTTTTTTTTGTAAAGAATGCTACAATAAATTAAAGAACTACGCTTAATAGTTAACAATTTTAGACTTTAATTCAATTAGCCTTTTCATTTATTACAATAATTTTTGATGCTAAACCTCTGCCAAGTACTAAAGATGCTCCTTTTACAATTATTTCAACAGGTCCCCGTAAAGGAGCGGCATTTTTTTTTATTACTTTAACTCCAGGAATAATTCCTAAACACGCAAGTCTTCTTTTAGCATGATAACCAGCATTAACTCTAAGTATTCTACATTCTTTTCCGATTGGAATTTCAATTAAAGTTCTATTATAAGATTTTGTAGAATTATCCCTAATTAC
>JAHQWY010000157.1 GCA_029856445.1 Promethearchaeia archaeon | reverse complement strand
TCCCTTAGATTGCGTATAATAAATTTTATCTTTTTGAATTTCGTAAAACAAATCATCTAAATTCCAATATTCCCCCCACATATGTAGAGCAGTACTAGGGCACTCATCAGAGCACTCACCACAACCTATACATATATCTCTATCAATTTTCAATCCACTTTCGTTGAACGAGAGTGCCTTATATTTACATATATCAATACAAGTGTTACATCCAATGCATTTATGTTTGAACCATTCCAGTTGTCTATCTTTTAAAATTGATTCTGGATTATGACACCATACACATTTTAATGGACATTGTTTGAAGAACACAGTGGTCCGAATCCCTGGACCATCCTCAGTAGACATCCTTTGAATATTAAAGATAAATCCTTGTTCTGTCTCGACCATGTTCCTAAAATATAATTTAAAATATGGTATAAAATAGAATATATGTGCTAAAACATATATTTGACCATTTTTAAAGCAACTAACTTGATGATAAAAAAAACAGAAATCTAAAAAAAATTTTGAGAAGTTTAGGTGTGATGATTCTTAAAGTCGTTCTTCTGAAAGATGTAGATGATCTGTCTCAACTTCGACAAAGGCTTGAAAAATTTCTTTTACCCGAGGATTTTTTGCTGCGGCAGCAGCTTCCCCATAAAACTTGATTGCTCTCTCCTCACGCGCATGAGAATCTTCTAAATCTGCTTTATAATCTTCATCACATATCTCAGCGGGTTCCCATTTAATCTTATCTAACTTTAAAATTTTCTTCCAAACACTAGCATGTTCTGACTCAACCTTAGCGAGGATCTTAAACAACTTTTTTCCATCAATTTCTCCTACTTTCTTTTCAGCACATTTATAAAATAAGGCATTAGAAACTTCTACTCCTAAAGCTTTTTCAGCATTAGCTTTATCAGTCTCATTTAATTCAACATCCCAATCACCAGTATCATCATACTCTCTTGAATCCATAAGATATTTGTCATATGCACCGCAGAATGGGCACCTCGCGGGTTTATCTGTTGTTGATATATAAGCCTCTCCACAAATTTTACAAACCCATACAGTTACTGCCATATTATTCAACCTAAATTTAAATTGATTTTATTTTTTTATGCTAATTTTTTTTAATTAAATTATAATTAGAAATTCATAGAATTATATATAATTTTAACTTAAAATCTAAAAGTAGAATGAATAACCTTTATATTGATTAAATTTTCTAAATTCATATACTACTCTTAGATTTTGTAAATAACTTGAATTGATTTGACTCAACAAGAATTATCTGCTTTAGGTGTTGATCCCGGTTCGAAGTCATGGGATTTTTACGCGTTAAAAGGAAATGAGATTATTTTAGATACATCAATACCTTCTAAGGAAATAATTCAAGAACCCCAAAAAGCCATAGATTTAATTAAATCAATTAAAAAAATCGATATAATGGTTGCCCCAAGTGGTTTCGGTCTCCCATTGAAAGATGTAAACGAATTAACAGAGAAAGATATTTTCTTTACTTTATTAAAGTTTAAACGAGAAGATCAAAAAAAACTTTTGGGATTAGGAGAAATTTTAAGGCTAATTAAAGCCGAACCAATTAAAGCTGTTATCGTACCTGGTGTTAAACATCTTCCTACTGTTCCAGATTATCGGAAAATTAATAAGGTTGATATGGGAACGGCTGATAAATTATGTACTGCTGTTGTGGGAATCAGAGATCAAACTGAAAAATATCAAATTTCACCAGAGGAATCAAATTTCATCCTGGTAGAAATTGGATATGGTTTTACAGCTGTTTTAGCAATTGAAAACGGGCAAGTAGTTGATGGAATAGGTGGTTCTAATATTATGGGTTTTCGGGCTTGTGGGAGTCTTGATGGTGAATTAGCATATTTGATTAAGGATATACATAAGGAAAACATCTATAAAGGAGGAGTCGCTTCAATTGCAGGATTTTCTGATCTGAGTTTAAAAGAAATAACATTATTAGCAGAAAATGATGCTCAAGTGAAAACTGCATTGAAAGCTTATATTTCAAGTGTAAAAAAAGCAGTTTTTGGAATTTCCTCTTCCTTCTCAAAAAAGGAAAAAATTAGAGAGATACTGTTAGCCGGAAGAGGTGCAGATCTCAGATATCTTGAAGATAGAATGGATAGAGGATTGCGTGATGTAGCACCTGTGAGAATAATGAATACATATAGCCAAATAGCTAAGCGTGCCGCTCAAGGTGCCACTTTTATAGCAAATGGGCTTTTAGGGGGAAGATTTAAGCCTATAATAGATAATTTAAAAATAAAAGAAGCTTCGGGTTCAATTCTAGATAATATTTTTATTCCATTTGATAAAAATAAATTGCTGAGTGATTTAGATTAAGATACTTATCATCACTGGAAAACAAAGTTATCCAATTATAAAAAAAATAATAAATACTGTTAAAACTCACACTATTGAGATAGAAGAAGCTCCTATTTCCATTTCAGCATTTTTGAGTGAATCTTTAACTGAAACAATTCTTAAATCTAAAATAATTTCTAACTATGATATTGTCTTACTCCCAGGTTTTGTACAATGGAACTCAAAACCTTTAGAAGAAAAGCTCTCTGTTAAAATAAGAAAAGGTCCTGAATTTGCGTCAGAACTCCCGACATTATTTGCAAACCTGGAGGATGTCGAACTGTCCAATACAATTCCCGCAAACAAGTTAATGGAGAAGTCAGGGTTAGATCTCTATAATCAAATTATTCAAGAACAATATGAGAGAGCTAAAGAAAATTTAGGTCTAAATACATTCTATATTAATGAGAGAAAATCCGAATTAATTATTGGAAGTAATTTGCCACCACCTATTATCGCTGAAATAGTAAATTGCACGGAAAAAAATGATCTAGGTATATTAAAGAAGGCTAAGCATTATATTGAATCGGGAGCAGATATTATTGATATTGGCTGTGTGTCAAATAGACCAAATCCGTTGAGAGTTAAACAAATTATCCAATTATTAAGAGAGAATTTTAACATATTGTTTAGTATAGATTCTATGGATTCTTCTGAAATTTTAGAAGCTGTAGATATGAACATCGATATGATTCTTAGTTTTGATAATGGAAATTACAAAGATTTTATTGATATTCCCAAAGATATTCCGATTATTATTCTCCCAACAAATATCAAAGAAGGAATCTATCCTAAAGAACCGAAAAAACGAATTGAAAATTTACAAAGTTTAGCAAAAAAATTGTATAATTATGGATTTCAAAAACTAATTGCTGATCCTCTCTTGGAAACCCCAATTGCTCCCGGTATTACCAATTCTTTGGAAACCTATTTTTTATATAAAAAAATTCCTCCAGCAGATCAATTACCTCTCTTTTTTGGTGTTTCCAATGTTGTTGAATTAATGGATCTAGATTCTGTTGGAATAAATGGGCTCCTGGCGAGTATTGCAGTTGAATTAGATATGGGTATATTATTTACGGTTGAACATAGTGTTAAATTATTTGGTGGGGTAAGAGAATTAAAGGACAGTCTAAAACTAAATTACATATCAAGATATAAAAAAACACCTCCAATAAATCAAGGATTATCTATATTTAAAGCTAAAGGTAAAGCTAATCAAAAGATACCTCAAATTAATGATAACGATGCGATTTTTGTAGATAAATTAATACCAGATTATATTCCCGATGATAAAGGTTATTTTAGAATCTATGCAAATCCATATACAGGAAAAATTTATGTTCTTTTCTTCTCAATTGAAGATGATTTGCTCCATACATTTATCGGTAATAACGCTGAAGCTCTTAGTAAACAAATAATTAAACAAAATTTAACAAACAATATATCTCATATAAATTATTTAGGAAGAGAACTAAAAAAAGCTGAAATATGTTTACTTATTGGAAAACCTTATATTCAAGATGAATAAAAATAATAAAAAAAAATAATTATATTTCTTGAAGAGTTTGCATAACTGGTCTTTCTGGAACACAATAGGGTCCAAATTCTCGCATATTCTTTCCCAAATTAGCACCATGTACCTTGAGGGCTTCCTCATCAGCGTATTTTTCATAAAAAACAATAATATTCGGATTTTCCTTTACAACATGGGGAATATACTCTAGAGTACCAGGTTCAGATTCTTTAATTATTGGGATGATTTTCCTTAATGCCGCTTTTGCTTCCTCCATCTTACCTTCTTGAATTTTAACAGTTGCGATGATTGATATTGTCATAATAACATCATTACTAATTTTCGATTAAAAAGATTACTTATTAAAATAGTTTTAACTATAAAAAAAATTAGATTTTATTAACCATAAAATTAACAAAAGTGAAAATCTATTTAATTATAGAATCTTAAAGATATTGCTAAGATATATTACCTTACGAGATTGGAAATAATGATTCCAAAGAAAATGGAAAGCTTTATTAAAGAACGGTTGCCAGAAGCAACTCTCAAAAATCGGCTTAAAACGGACAATGGAAAATGTTATTTAGAGTTTAGTAAGACAGATGAGCATTTATTGTCTCGACTTCGGATAGTTGCTGACAAATTAGGCCCACATCTGGTTGCTTGCATATGGGATGAGGATTCACCATTGGAGATAGGCGGATATTTAGTTGTTGATAATTTAAGTATGGGAAAACCGAGTATGGGAGGGATCAGAATGCTTCCCGATATATTACCTTCAGATATCCATAATTTAGCTCGTGGTATGACTCTTAAAAACGCAGCAGCTAATCTTCCATACGGTGGTGGGAAGGCAGGGATAGTTGCTGCTCTAGATCTCTCAACAGAAGATCATAATGAAATAATCCGCGGTTTTGCGCGTTTAATTAAAAAATATAAAGATATTTATGTACCAGGACCAGATGTTGGTACAAATGATGCGGATATGAAAACAATTGCTATCGAAAATGGATTGGATAGTGCAGTTTCTAAACCAGCTGATATGGGTGGAAATCGTATTGATGAACTTGGAGCTGCTGCAGGTGGGGTTGTAATTGCTCTACAAACTTTACTAGACATTCTACCTAGGTTGAGAGTACTCTCTCAATTTGCAAATTTAGAAATTCCTGAAAAAAATGAGTTAAAAATTTTGATTCAAGGATTTGGAGCTGTCGGAGCTCATGCAGCACGTATTCTGAAAGAAAGAATTCCGGAAGCTAATGTAATCGGGATTAGTGATCTTGAAGGGTATTTATATAATGAATCTGGTTTACCTATAGATGATCTATTTAAGTTATGGGAAGAAAAAAGTCTCGTAACCAACAATTACTTTCAAAAAAATATTATTTCAGAAGGATACAAACATCCTACTAAATTTTCAACCAATCGAAATAATTTACTTCTTGAAAATGCATTTTGTTTGATTCCTGCAGCCCCAGTTTTTAATTACTTAGGAGTTCGACTTTCTGAATCCCCATCCACTACAGTTGATCGAATGGGGAAGTGGTCCTTAATAGTAGAGGGAGCAAATACTTATAGTCCAGATCCCAATAGAAAAGCAGCTCGAACTAGAATGGAACAAATTGTTTACAGAGAAAGGGGAGTTATGATTGCTAATGATTATCTGGTTAATTCTGGAGGTGTTATTTTTGCAGCTCAAGAACATATAATTAAGTCTCCAGAAAATTTACAAATACCTAAAGAAATTCTAGGAGACCGTAAAAAAGTAGATAAATGGTTAATCGATCATTCTGAAGAGTTTATAGAACTCTCAAAACAAAGGCTACTGGCTGGAGAAGAATATAGAGAAGATGTGATTCACCATAATATGATTGAATTAATAAATTTATTAGCAGCAAATCCTGATATGCTCCCTAGCACTGCAGCGGAAATTATTAGTCTCCAACGTTTAACGGCAAAGGAAAGCGAACGTACAGCAAAGGACATAATGATATCAATTCCAACTATTGATGTAAAGAGCAGAATCCAAGAAGCTGCAGATTTAATGATAAAAGAAAACAGTGGGATAATAGCAGTACTATCTGAGGAAAGATTGGTTGGAGTCGTAACTGATTGGGATATAACTGCCGCAGTTGCCTCGAATAGTTGTGATGCTATTCTTGAAAAAGTCATGACAAAGAATGTAATTACTGCTTCGCCCGATTTTTCTATTGTAGATATTGTTCGAGAACTAGAGCAATATCAGATTTCTGCTATGCCCGTAGTAGAAAAAGGAAAAGTATTAGGCATGGTTAATACAGATCTCATTGCCCAACGCTATTTTTTAGAATATTTACAAACTCGCTGATGTTCAATAATATTTCATGATATTATATAAAGTATCTCGTTGCGCAGGGTGTTTTCCTGCAGCTTCTATTATTTTAATAATCTCTTCTGGAGGAAGATATTCACCATATTCTGCTCCTGCGCTTTTAGATATATTTTCTTCGATCAAAGTTCCCCCAAAATCATTTACTCCATAATTCAGTGAGACTTGCGCAAATTTTGGCCCTAATTTTGGCCAAGAGCACTGTAAATTATCTATTTGATTATTGAAAAATAATCGGGATACACAAAATAATTTTAGATCTGCCATGCCATAACTTGGATTTAAAGGATGAGCTTCCAATTTTGATAAAATAGGATTTTCTTTTACAAAGGGTAGAGGTACAAATTCTGTAAAACCTTTAGTCTCCTTCTGAATTTTTCTTAACACATTCAAGTGTTCAATTCTATCTTTATTAGATTCTATATGCCCATACATGATAGTTGATGTGGTTGGAATACTTAAATTGTGTGCTGTAGTGATTATATCAACCCATTGTTGAGTAGAAACCTTATTGGGACAAATAATCTTTCGAATATCATCAACTAAAATTTCTGCTGCAGTTCCGGGTATTGAATCTAATCCTGCTTTTTTTAATTCTTTTAATGTATCTTCAACTGAAGTACCATAAAGTTTTGACATGAAGAAGATTTCTTGTGGAGAAAATGCATGAGTGTGCATATTTTTATCAATCTTTTTAACCACTTTGAGAATATTTAAATAAAAATCAAAGTTTAAATTGGGATTTATTCCCCCTTGAATGCATACTTCTGTGCAATTTGATTTTTTTGCTTCAATTACTCGATCTCTAATTTGATCTAAGTTCAGTAAAAAAGCATCTTTATGATTTGATGGTAAACTAAACGAACAGAATTTACATCCTTGAAAACACACGTTTGTAAAATTGATATTTCGATTAATAACAAATGTTACAATTTCATCTTTTTTTTTCACACAAATTTCATTAGCTGTATACTGCAGAGCAAAAAATTCTCTACCATGAACTTTTAATAATTTTAAAGCTTCTTCAGTAGAGAGTTCATTATTATTTAATGCTTTTTTTAGAATTACTTTTATTTCTCTATCTATTTGATTAAAAATCTGAGAAGCCATCATTAATAATGTATATTATCAATTGTTTTTTTAATATTTTCTGGGCAGTAACCATTTTTTTCTATAAATTCATCATAAATTGGGAGTCTTTCTTTTAGGGAATAACCGTTAGAGTCACAAATGTCTTTTAATTCATCAATATGAGGCCATAAATTCTCTGGATTTATATAGTCTAATGTAACTGGTGAAATTCCCCCAAAATCGTCAATTCCCATTTCAATAAATTCTTTTTCATATCCCGATATTAAATTTGGCGGAACTTGTATAGCGATATTATTTTCAAAAATAATTTTCGCAATTCCAACAACTCTTAAAACTTCTTCAGTTTTAATCATTGCTTGTGGCTTATATGAAATACCTAGTTTATCTACGAAATTTTGGATAATTACTTCTTGAATATGACCATATTTGTCATGGATTTGCTTAATTAAATATAAATCTTTTATTCTATCATCTAAAGATTCCCCAATTCCTATAAGTAAACCTGTAGTAAAAGGTATTTTTAATTTTCCTGCATTCTTTATGTGTTCTATACGGATTGCAGGGATCTTTCCTGGTGATCGCTCATGGACACCACCTTTCTTAAATAATTTTGGACTAGTACTCTCGAGCATTAATCCCATACTGGCGTTATAATTCTTTAATCGTTTTAATTCGTCAAAAGTGAGGATTCCTATATTTGTATGAGGTAATATGTTATGTTTTAATAAATTATTAGAAATATCAGTAATAAATTCAATATAATCATTGCAATTCCTCTTTTCTAATTCCTCTTTCACTTCTTTAAACTTAACAGGTCTTTCTCCAGACATAATCAATGCTTCTTTACAATTATAAGAAATTCCCTTTTTTATTACTTCTTGAATCTGTTCGTTACTAAGTAATACAACATTTTCTGCCCCCGCATCTTTAGGAATTCGATAATTGTAAAAACAATAACCACAAAAATTTTGACAATAATTAGACAGCGAAAGGGTGAAATTTTTTGAATAAGTTATTATAAATCGATTATTTTGGGGTGAGAGAGATTTTATTTCCGCCACCTTCTCTTTTAATTTCCTAAGAGAAATATCTTTCAAATGATCTATAACTCCTTGACTCATTACCGTTTCCTTTTATAAGTTAAAATAGCATAATTTTTTCT
>JAHQWY010000009.1 GCA_029856445.1 Promethearchaeia archaeon | reverse complement strand
ACCAGATCCCTGAATATCTATAAATTCTAAACCTTCCCCGTATCTTTCAATCTTCCCAAACCTTGTAAATATTCTATCCATTTCTTCGCGAGTTAATCCAATACCAGTATCATTGACCATTATTTCAGCCCAATTATCTTTTCTATATAACTTTATTAATATTTTCCCATAGGGTGGTGTGTTCTTTATAGCATTCGATAAAAGATTTAGCACTACTTGTTCTATTCTTACTCTATCAACAATAATAAATAATTCATTAGATAGTTCAAGTTCTAAATCTAATTTACGTCTTTTTATCAGATACATCATTTCATTTTCGCAATCTTTGATTATTTCATTTAAATTCACTGATTCCAGTATTAAGGTGAATTTATCATACTCAATTCTAGTAATATCAAGTAAGTTGTCAACTAAGTATTTTAATCTTGATCCCCCTTTTTCAATCATCCTTATTAATTCTTTACTTTCCCCCGTAATCTCATCTTCAAACAGTTCCAAAAGTAACTCTGAAGCTCCACAAACAGAGACGAGTGGTGTTTTTAATTCATGAGATACTCTTGATATTAGATCTTTTCTGATTTGATCTAGCTCTTTTAATTTTTTAATCTCCTCTTGTACTAGGAGATCTGCTCGTTTTCGGTCCGTTATATCATGAAGGATTGCTTGAACTAAAAAATCTTCACCTAGTTTCACTAAGGTTGTTTGATAATTTATCCAGACTAAATCTCCATTCCTCTTATAAAACTCTGCGTCAAATGGTTCTAAAATTTCACCTTTTAATAATTTTTGAAATCGTTCAAGCATCATCGGTAAGTAATCTGGTTGAATTGCGGCAAGATTTCTAAAGTTATTACCAATTAGTTCTTCTATTTTGTAACCCAATAATTTTTCGGTTGCAGGATTACAATAAATGATCTTACCTTGTTGATCAATTAAAGCTATTGCGAATGGCACCGATTCAAATAGATTTCGATATCTACTTTCAGATTCTTTTACTTTTTGTTCTAATTCAAATTTTTCAGTGATATCTGATATAACTCCTTGAATCATAACTGGTTGACTATTAATAATATGGGAGTTAAGATTTAAAACAATTTTCTGACCATCTTTTTTTTGCGAGTGTACAACATAATTCTTGACAAAACCTTCTTCCTCTAATTTTTTTAAATAAATATCACGCTCATTCGAATTTTGCCAAAACTGCTTTACATTAATTGAAGATGGGTTTTCCGTAGGTTCAAAACCTAACAAATTTCTAAATGCGGGATTATAGTTTAATAAATTACCCTCCCAATTTACTTGATAAAACCCTAAATCTAAATTATTAATCATATTTCGATATTTTTCTTCAGACTCTTTTAATTTTTTTTCAGCCTGTTTCCGAATTGTTATATCACGAACTTCTCCTTGAATAAAATTCTCTTCACCTATAGTAAAAAGACTTGAGGATACTTCAGCAGGAAAAATTTCTCCGTTTTTCTTTTTAAAGTTAACCTCAAACGTGACAAAACCTTTTTTAGAAATTTCTTCAAGAGCCTTTTTTGATTCTACAAGTTCACTTGTTGGATGTAGATCAGAAATGTTAAGAGATAAGATTTCTTCTTTTGTATATCCAAAATGCTCTAATACTTTTTGATTAACATCTAATATATTCCCCTCTATATCATGTAAAAAAATGGCATCGTTTGAATGTTGAAAAAGATTTCTATGTTTTTCTTGTGATTCTTCCAATTCTTTTGTTCTCAATCTAACTTTTTGTGTTAGTTCAATCTTAAATTTCTCCTCTAAATCTTCTTCTTTCTTTCTTTCAGTAATATCTCGTACAATCCCATAGAAACCTCTTTTTCTACCTTTGGGATTATACTTTAAGTATACTGAAGTTTCGAAAAAAGCTTTTTCACCATTTTTTCTAATAACTGGAAACTGAAAAATATTTTGCTGAATCTCTGTTCTAAATACCTTATTAAAGGTTTTAAAAACTAAATTGTGCGTTTGCTCATCAGTAACCAAAATATAATTTTCTTTTAATAATTCTTCCCTTGTATATCCAAGAAATTTACATAAAGCATCATTAACATATGTAAAATTCCCCTTTAAATCGACTTCATAATATCCTTCTTTAATGTTCTTAATTATACTTTGATATTTTTCTTCCGAACCTTTTAATGTCAGTTCAGTTAATTTTTTCTCAGAGATATCTTTTGAAACTAAAAGAGCTCTTTTCTCTTTTTCTTTATCCTCTAATAACTTGATCTTCGATTTAAGCCAGAATTTATTTCCATCCTTATGATTACATTGTATATCGATCACAACTTCCTCTTCATAATCGAGACTTTTAATAATCTTCTGTAATTTATTAATATCTTTTCCATCGATGAACTGACTAATTTTCTTACCAAGTAGATCCTTTTCTGAATACCCTAGTATTTTTAAGTGGAGTCTTTCATTTATAAATTCAATTTCTAGGTCAAAATTTATAACACAGATTAAATCGTTTACAGTCTCGGATAATATTAAATAATTCTCTTTTAAAATTTCCACGTCAATCCCTTAATCTATTTTTTTTAAATACTTCTTTAAAAGTAACACATCGAGTAAATAGTTTTACTACGTTTAGATATGGTATATCTTTTACATATTAGACTAATGAAATAATAAGTATTTATTTTTAATTTAAAAGACAGTATTATCTTATTATTCTCATTAACTACTTTTCTTCAATAACAAATAAAACTATACGATAATCTTTATTTTTGTATATAAATTCTAATACAAGAATCTGATTTTAAATGAAGCTTGATGAACAGATGACAAACTCAAAAAAAAAATATCAGAAAATATTAGGCTCAGTCCAGAAACCTGTTATTGGAGAAGCAGGTCAAACAGGAACTTGGAGTCCAAAAAAACCGGTAATTGATTTAACGAAGTGTATTCCAGTTAAATCTGGGAAGCCTAGTTGTTTTAATTGTTGGTTATATTGTCCAGAAGCTGTAGTCTCAAGAACAATTCCACCTCAAATAGATTTTAAATATTGTAAGGGATGTGGTATTTGCATGGAAGAATGTCCAGTTAAAGCAATAAGAATGGAGGAGGTGAAAGAAGAATAACAATTATTGACAAGGAAGGATCATCGACACTAGAAAATATCATGATTTTAACAGGAAATCATGCTGCTGCCCATGCATTCAGACAAGCAAGAGTAGGTGTTGTTTCTGCTTATCCAATTACACCTCAGAGCCCAGTAGTTGAAAAAATTGCTGAATTTATAGCCGAAGGGAAACTAAAAGCAAGATTTGTAAAAGTTGAATCTGAACATAGTGCGATGGCCGTATTATGTGCTGCTTCAGCAACAGGATCAAGAGTAGGTACCGCAACTTCTGCACATGGGTTAGAATTAATGTATGAAATGTTACCATGGGCTTCAGGGAATCGATTACCGATAGTTCTTAATTTAGCGACTAGGAGCTTAGGAGCTCCTTGGTCAGTTTGGACAGACCATCAAGATTTTATCACAATTAGAGATGTAGGATGGATTCAATTGTTTTGCGAAAATAATCAGGAGATCTATGACACAAACATTCAAGCATTTAAGATCGCAGAAGATCCAAGAGTTCTCCTACCTGTCGCCTGTGCTTTTGATGGTTATGTTCTTTCACATACTGCAATGCCGGTAAAGTTAGAAAAGCAAGATATGATTGATGATTTTATACCTCCTCTTAAACATCACATCAATTTATCTGATATTTCTACTGTTAAAGGGATTGATCCGGTCACTACTCCTCAAGTTGTCAAGCGAAATGAGGGAGTTGCCCCTGGATATTATGAATATAGATATTCTCTGCAAAAAGCATTAGAAAATTCAATAGATATCATTAAAGAAGTACATGATGAGTTCGCAAGAAAATTTAGCAGATCTTATGGAAATGGAATATATAAAGAAATTCAAACGGATGACGCTGACACAATAATCTTTGGGATGGGCTCAGTAGCATCACAATCTAGAGTTGCTATAGAAAAACTTAGAATTGAAGGTCTAAAAGTTGGCTTAGTGAGCCTAAAACTATTTCGACCCTATCCCGCAGAGGAATTAAGAGAATTTTTCAAGGATAAGAAAAATGTTATAGTATTTGATAGGGATATTGGGTATGGATATGAAGGAACTTTATCATATGAATTAAAAGCAGCCCTTTATGGATTGAAAAATAGGCCAAATATCAAGGGTTTCATTGTGGGATTAGGAGGAAGAGATGTTAAAACAGAGCACATTATCAATGGTGTTCATAAAGCTTTAGATGAATTTGAAAAAGATATCTATACAAATAAAACAGATTTTCTAGGGTTAAACCTAGAAGATTTAGAGGATTATGATGAAGAAACTTATTTCAAAGGAGGCTGAGAGATAATGGTAAATGTAATAGATCTTCCTGAGGAAGAATATATTTATCCTGGTACACGTGCATGTGCAGGTTGTGCAATGGCGTTAATTTATAGGATTGCATTAAAAGCTCTCGGTCCTAATACAATTATAACTGTTCCTGCTTCTTGCTTAACTGTTCTACACGGAATGCAAGGTTTTTGTACAACAAAAATTTCTGTTTACCATACTCCATTCGCAACTACAGGTGCATCAGCATCTGGAATCTTAGCATCCTTAGAAGATAAAGGTTTAGCAGATGAAATAAACGTTCTTGCTTTTGCAGGAGATGGCGGAACAACTGATATTGGATTACAAGCTCTAAGTGGTGCTGTAGAAAGAGGTACAAACTTCATATATGCCTGTTATGACAATGAAGCTTATATGAACACAGGAGTCCAAAGGAGTGGGTCAACGCCATTAGGTGTTCAAACAACAACTACTCCGGACGGGAAATTAGTTCACAAAAAAAATATGCCTAGAATTTTAGAAGCTCATGGGATTCCCTACGTTGCTACTGCTAACGCAGCATACCCACTTGATTTATATGAAAAATTTAAGAAAGCGAAGGAGATAAAGGGTTCAAAGTATATTCATATATTATCACCCTGTCCTCCTGGTTGGGGATATGACCCAAAATATACAATGTTAATTGGTAGGCTTGCAAATGAAACGGGTTTTTGGCCTCTTTATGAGGTAATCGATGGAACATTTAAGTTATCAAATTCTAGTAAAAGATATCTAGACTCATCAAAAAGAAAACCAATAACAGAGTATTTAAAAGCCCAAAAAAGATTTAACTCAATCGATAAAAAAACTATAGAAGCTTACGAAAAGTATATTGAAAACGCTTGGATAGATATAAAGAGCAGACTTGAAAAACAATAAATCTTTAATCCTCTATTTTTAAATTCTTATTATTGTTATTTTGTTACAGAAAGAAATAAAAAACAAATTTAGTTAATGTAAATAGGTTTTATGAAAATATTCAGATTTGATGATTTAAAATCGCAGTGGGTAGAGGAAAAAAACCATCTATTATCACAGGATATTTGTGTATTATTGGACGATGAAGAAGAAATCATATATCTATGGAAGGGATTAAAAACAAGTAAAGCAAGATTTAAAAAAGCATACAAACAGATAAAAGAACTGATATCTAACTTCCCTGAATTAAATTTACATTTTATGATGGTAAAAGAAGATTTCCCAATCCAAGTGCGAGAGAAAATTGACTCTATGATTGACAAAGCTAAAAACGAGAGGAAGGTAGTCTTTTTATTTAGTAGATTTTTTACAATTCGAGTTTATTTTGTATTTCTATTATGTGTCATTATATTTCCAATTATTTCTATATTAAATTTGAGTTCTTCTTTACTATGGAATATATCTGATGGTAATTATGAAGTAAGTAGTAGTAAATTCCGAATTTGGATAGATTTTTCTGAAATATTAACACTTATAACTTTAATTTGCTTTACCATTAATTTAATTGTTGGTTTTATTGAATTTGAGAACCAAATAATTGTATTTTCTTTTGTTGGATTAATAATCTGTGTAGGATTATTTATCTACTTAAATTTTGATGTTTATCTGTTTCTATTTCAAGAAGGTTCAACTTTAACTCATTTTTTAATCTCAAGAAGGGATATTTTCTACTTTGTTTGGGTGAATTTTATCTCAATTCTGATATTTCTTATTCCTAACTTATTTAAATTAATATCATTTCTGAAAACATACCAAAAATTTATTTTTTAGCTGAATTAGATTGGAAGCTGCAAATCTCCTCAAGGATTTGGAAAAAGAGGATTTTAGAATCCTTATGGCAATAGAGATTGGAATGAAAAGATCAGAATATGTTACAATCAATAATATAAAATTCTATTCAAGATATAAAATGGAAGAAACATTATTCCGTCTGAATAAAGTTCACAAACTTGATTTAATAATAAGAAATGCTTCAAAATATGAAATTGCCTACACTCTTAATTCAAAAGCATATGATCTTCTTGCTCTACATACACTTGTAGAAAAAAATGTAATTAGCCAACTTGGGCCTTTAATTGGAAAGGGAAAAGAATCCGATGTATATAGTTGTATGGATGATAATGGAAAAATTTATGCTGCAAAATTCTATCGTATGGGACGTGCAAGTTTCAGAAATATTAAAATGTACAGAGATCTCGTAGGTGAAAGAGGACACCTATCATGGCTTTACGTAAATCGACTTGCTGCTAAAAAAGAATTCGAGGCACTGACAAAAATCTTTAAATTGAAATTAAATACTCCAAAACCAATTGCATATAATCGACATATTGTAGTTATGTCATATTTGAGAGGTAAAGAATTAGTTTATTACAAGCAAATTAAAAACCCGTCAAAAATCTTTAGACGTATCATTAAACAAATTAAAATCATTTATCAAAAGGGACATATGATTCACGGAGATTTAGGTGAGTTTAACATTGTTGTTAGTGAGAAGGGTAATATTTTAATTATTGATTGGTTACAATGGGTTCCAAATGACCATCCCAATGCCAATACACTTTTAGAAAGAGATATCACGAATATTTGTACTTATTTTCAAAAGAAATTTAATGTTGAGAGTAATGTGGATGAAATCCTAGCATATTTTTATCAATAAAGGTAGAAATGCTATTAAAATGATTCTTTTGATATTTTGCCTTGAATTATAATATCTTCTAAAAATTCAAAGTTAAAAATCTCAAGATCCTTGACATTCGGTTTTAGAAAATCAAGTAAAGTATCTAACTTTAGTTTCTTCTTCAAAATAGAGAATTTTAAATCACTAATAACTGAAGCTACTCTAATTATTTCTTGAAACCCTTTATGAGTTCCTGGTAAATTTTGAAAAGATGTGAATGAAAAAATTTGATTAAAAATATTATTTCTAAAAGGCAAGTGTTCTATATCTGACAATATTAAAGATATCTTGATTTTGTCTTTAAATCTTAATATTTTTGACTTAAATTCTAATAGCATATTCCATGAAATATCCATTCCTATAAAATCACATTTTGAAACAGTGTCAAAAATCTCGTTGTTCAAAATAAATTCAATTAAAAGTCCTGTACCACACCCAACATCTAAAATCCTTTTCTCTTTTAATTGATTATTACTTAGAGTTATACAGTATTTCTTTGCTTGGATTTTCTTATATCTTTTATCATAAAATTTTGCTGTTAAATTATAATTTTTAATAATTTCTTTCTTCTTACTCAGAGCTTTAAAATGCCTTTTCAATAATAAAACCAAAGAACTTTAATCTTGCTATTTTTAATATCGATAAAAAGGTTTTAATTGAAAAAAATTTATCTTTAAATTATCTTTTCAATAAATATTATTTATATTTTTATTAAAAAAAGGTTTTAAAATGTCTTATAAGAATAACAATCAGCAGAGGTCAAAAAATCCTCTCTCCATATTACAGGCTGCCCAAAACAGCATTATTTTGCTTAGATTGAAAGATGGTACTGAATATAAAGGTTTACTAAAGGAAATTGACGCTTACATGAACATGATATTAGAAGATGCTACAGAACTTTTAGAAGGAACGCCTGTTGCAAAATATAATGAGATTTTTATTCGAGGCAATAATCTTCTTTTCATTAAACCAGATGCCTCTCAAATTACATAATCTGGGATCAATTATCCTCATAAAATTAACAGCTGAATTCATGTCATAGCTTCCTATGCCACTTGTCTAAAATAGGATTATAAATCTAATAGTTTAGGGATTATATTACCATTTTTAATTAATGCATAAGATGCGGGTTGAAATACTCCTCTATAATTAGCACTTGAGAATATAGACAATAAACGATTATCAAAAAACCATCTATATCCTTCTGTGAAGCATTCATGAGATCTAATAAGGAATTTAAGATTGTTTACCTTCATAAACTCATCAAAAACATCTTTTCCAAAAAATTTAATACCTGCACCTCTAAAACTATCTGCAAAACCTTTTAATCCTTCTTTAGGATCATTCCATATAATCTGAAATATCCCTTGGGAAATGGAATTTAATATTAATTTAATCTCTTTAGTTTTTACACCTCTCAATTTCTTGAGAATACCATTATCTTGGGGTATTCCACCATGGAGGCATAAAATAGCATTATTAATAATAGTACATAAAGGAAGTAAATTATATAATTCTAAAATCTTGTTAAATTTGCCAGAATTTCTGAATCTACTAATAAAATCTTGAAAAAAACCATAGAATTGGTTCATTTCTAAAGTTTCATGATTTCCTTTGAGTATATAATATTTATAGGGTTGAAGTATCTTTAGGGCTAATATAATTAATAAACATTCTAATTGTTTTGGGCCACGATCAACAATATCTCCCAAGAAAATAACTATTTCTGGCTTATTTTCCTCAATAATTTTATTTAATTTTAGTAATGTGTCTAAATTTCCATGGATATCTCCAATTACATAAATCTCTTTGTCAATATCTTTTAAATTGAACTCTAAAAGCAAATTTTCTTTTTCAAAGATACCTTTAACATCTTGAAGAATTTTCGAAATATCATCAAAACCTAAATCAGATACTAAAACCGGATTTTTAATCAACTCTTTCAATAGTTCCCGTTCGACCAAAATTATCCTCTTCTAAAAGATATTTATGAAATTTTTCTCAAATTATTGTTCTTTAATTTTAATATTATTTCTATAATTTTTATTAATAAGGAAATCTAATTTAAAAACAAAATTAGCAGAAAAATTTAAAATTTGTTTACTTGCTATGAATAAATTGTCATCTCAGAGATTTTTAACGTACTTGAATAAGATTATAAAAGATTTTGAGAGAGAAAAAGTTAATGGTAAAGCAAATAATAGAAGTTTAGGAGTGATTTATACTCCTCAATCTGTTGTTGATTATATTGTTTCAAATACATTCAAATTATATTTTGAAGGATTTTTAAAAAATGCAGAGATTTCTAATGAAAAATCTTTTTTTAAAATATTACAAGAAAATTTATCCAAAAACCCTTCCCTAAAAGATAAATTTATCAAAAAACTCAAAAATATTAAAATATTGGATCTTGCTTGTGGATCTGGAAGATTTATAATTACCTCAGCAAAAACTCTTTTTATTTTTTATAAAATTCTAGATTCTGGATTAGATGATTATGAGATAAAACAAAGAATTTTACAAGAAAATCTATATGGGGTTGAAATTGAAAAATCTGCTTACATTATAACAAAATTACGTTTAATATCATGGCTTTTTTCAGATAATGTTAACCAATATAATTTTCCAAAAGGTAATATAGAAAATTTAAACCTAGAAGAGATTAACCAGGTAATCAATAAAATCGACATTAAACTCAATTTATTCAACTTAGACTTTCTTTTAGAGTTTGAATCAGAAAGATTTGATATAATAATAGGAAATCCCCCTTATATTGAAAATAAGAAACTTGATACCAAGTTTAAAACTAAATTGTATGAAAGATTCAAGTCCGCATATAAATTATTTGATCTCTCGGTTGTATTTATTGAAAAATCTATTGATTTAATGAACGATAATGGTTTTTTGTCCTTAATTTTGCCTAATAAATTTTTATCAGCTGACTACGGAATTAAAATACGAAAAATATTAATAGAAAACTTTGAACTTAAAGAAATTGGTAACATTTCCTCTTTATCTATTTTTCAAAAAGCAGCGACTTATCCAATAATCATATACTTTAAAAAGCGTTATCCAGATGATCAGATTAAGATTACTATAAGAAAATTCGATAGAATTGATGATTTTTTGACCTATAAAGGTTCAAATTTAATAAAATTCCATCAGAAATTAATAAATGATCTCCCCTCTAATGTCATTCCTATTTCAGGTAATATTGAATTAATAAATTTTTTGTATAATAAATTTAAAACATTCAAGGATACATTTAAAGATTTAAAAATAATTTATCGTCCATTTGGATTTTTAAAATACGGCAAAAATTTTAATAATCTAAGTGAAAAATTTTATTCTAATAAAGATCTATTATTGATAGGGACGGGAAATGTTGGAAAATATCATATTAAATTCAATAAAAGGATTAAAATCGCTAAGAGAGATCTTGAAATTTCATATTTTAAGTATAAGCCTAACTTTAAAACTATTTGGCAAGACCTTAACCACGAAAAACTTATTTTTAGAGAAATCGCTAAAGAATTAACCTGTGTCTATGATCCTGGAATCTTTGTCAATATAACAGGGTTATATTTTGTAAGAATTCCTTCGATAACTACTGAAACACTGTATTGTATCTTAACAATACTAAACTCTAAATTACTAGATATGGTGTTTAAGACATTATTTGGTTCTCTTCACATGGCTGGAGGCTATTTAAGATTCAATGGTAGTTTTATTAAAAGATTACCTCTACCAAGTAATTTTCCCTCGTTTCTAACACAAATGGGAAAAATTTTACAACTACTTACACAATTAAAATATGATTTTGAATCAAAAGAGCCTAAAATTGAAAAAAAAAATGTAATTAAGGGATTTGGTAACAAATACTACGATCGAATAATGGTTTATCTTAGATTTTTTAAAAGATTGAATAATGCTTTAGTAAATTTATTGTATTTGGATAATTTTTATTTAGACTCCAATTTAGACTATTATTTATTAAGAGATCTATTCAATTTAAAAAATGAACCTCAAAATATTCCCCATAAATTCCTAGTTCCCCGATTTGAAGGAAACAATTATAGGATTTTTTCATTAAATGAATTAGATTCAATTTTAACCAAAATACAAATACTCTATAACCAATTAAAAACTAACACAAGATTAATAAATCAATTGGACGACCTAATGAAAAATGATTTTAATATCAAGACAATTGTAAATTAGCCTTTTTTTAAGTTCATTCGAATTAAAATTAAATTTTAGCAAATATTATTTAATTAAAATATTAATTAGAAAATATTAATTAAAATTGGGAGTAAGTATTATGGCTAAAAAAAAAAGTGCTCCAAGTAATGATAAAGATCTTGAAATTCCAAATGGAAAAATTGACGAAGATGGGGATGAGATACTAGATCTGACTGATTGGAAAGATAATTTAGAAGAGGATATTGATTACGAAATCCCAGATGATGATGATATGATCGAAGAAGAGACTGAGGATGAAGAATTTGGTATGGAAGTTGATGAAGTTATCAAAATGTTACGAGATGTAAAATGTAAACCTTGCCCAGGTTTGAAGAGTAAACCAGATTGTAAAATTGCTCATGATTATGGGTGCCCAAAACCAAAGAAGCCATAAAAAACATATTTTATTTTTTTATTATTTAATCGCTTATACCATCAACGATTATATATCTTAGTGGAATATTTTGATTTCAAACATACATAAACGCATTATTGTTATCATTATTGATGTATTCTTGAGCTGGTATATATGGGAAGTCAATATTTCGTTAGGAAATCTATGTTATACTGCTGATTTTTCAAAATGTTTAATGCTTTCCATAACTACCTTTTTAATCTTCTATACACCATTTGAAATTTATTTTTCCTTTCGTGATCTCTGGTTTGATCGTTGGTCAAAACTTTATCATAAAGAAATAAAAATATCAACTATAGCTATAAATGTTTCAGATGGATTTTTGTCTACAAATCTGGTAAGAAGTAAGAACCAAGTAAAAATTAAATCAAAAAATACTATTATTATAGTGTGTCACGGATTTTCTGACACGAAAGAAACACTTGAGTATTTATTTTATCCCCTCGCCTACCAAGGATATGTTGTTTTAGCTTACGATGCCCGGGGTACAGGAAAATCTAAAAATGTAGGAAAAAGAAGTAGTTTTTTAAGTAGAATTGAGGATTTTAAGAAAATCGTTGAGTGGGTTAAAGATCAAGAAGAATTTTCTTCTATGAAGATCTTTTGTATTGGTTTTAGTATAGGTGCAATAACAGTATTATCTGGAGGATTTCTAGATAAAAATATTAAAAAAATTGTAGCAATTTCTTCTATGTCATTTTATAAACAAAATATCCCTAAATATAATCCTATTATTATGCTTAGTTACTTCCTAAAAGGAGTAAAATTGTTCCCAAAAGTAGAGGAAAATAAGAAGTTATCCCCCTATTTATTGATACAACAAGCAAAAAAAGAACTTGCATTAGAAGAGTGGAAAAAGCTATCTAAAAGGGTCATGTTAATCCATTGTGTTAATGATAGAATAATAAGATTCAAAAATTTTGAAGAAAATAGATGGATTTTAGAGACCCTGGAAGAAAATGTGCTTATATTGAGAAAAGGAGGACATTCAAACAAAAAAAATGAGAGTGCGTTGGTTGGAGCAACACTCAAATTTATTAATTCTTAAAATTCAAAAATTCCTGCCATTTTCATATTTTGTTTGGTTTAAATAACCGTAATTCAAAGCTCTTCTGATAAAACCTACACTAGTATTTTTCAAATGTATGAATGTAAAATTTGTGGAAGAACTATCAAAGTTAATAATTTAAAAAATTCATATCAATTCACTTTAGGAGATATAAAATACGGGAAATTTCATAGCGCAGAGACTTGCTATTATCACGTAAGATGCCTAAATAACTGTGACTCTGAAGAATTGAAATAAATGATTCTTGTTAGTTAAAAACTCAAAAATTAATAAAGAGTTAAAATTTCGTTTATGGACTCAACTACTAATTGAATACTCATTTTAATCATTCTTATCTTATTCTCAAAGTAATTAATATCTGCTTTAGATTTTTCAATTTCATCAAAAATGTTGAAAAAATGTTTTTGAGTTTCTAATTCCATTGAATATACTCCTTTTCTCTTAATTACATCATTCATGTTAACAAAACAACCATGGTCATGAAAATGATGATTAAAAGCAGGGAAATAGGTTTCCCATAATACATCTTTTAATTTATTATAAACATTTTGTGCTAGACGCTCGCAAAATTCCTTACTTCTATTACTATAACAAAAGTAAAAGGGTAATTTTTTTTCATTTTTAACCGCAAACTCTTGAAGGTTTTGGATTACTGATTCTAATTGGTTTACTGTTAAATTTATATGAGTATGATCTGCATTAGGGGTAGATCTAATAAAAAGGGGCTTTCTGGAATAAGGTATATTATATAATTTAATTATATTATAAATTATTCCCTCTTTAAGCCAATGAGAAAATTTGTAAGAAATTAAGTCTTTTTGTAGATTAGCAATTAAATCAGCTTTGAACCTTACGAGAAGTGATGTTTCATGAAAATCTAAAATATATATTTGGATATCGTCTCTTTCCCAATATTTTTTAAGGACACTATATAAAATTTTAACATGTTCTGGAGTTGGGTATTGATTTATTTCATCTTCACCACTCTCATATTCAGGAGCAAAAGTCTTTCTCCAATATCGATTTAAATTTGTTCCATTTCTTAGATAGTATCCAGATTTATTATCTTTTTTTGGATTTATAAAACCATAAGGATTCATTAAAGGTGCAAAAATTAAAATCTGATTATTTATCAAAATATCTTCAAGATCTACTATTGATTTTTCAATTTTATCCAGGAACTCAATAATTCCAAAGAGACCGCTGTATTCATTATGTTGAGCCCCAATAAACAGCTTTAAATATCTTGTTTCTTCAGGATTCAATGATTTTGCGATTGTGATCACTGGAATTTTACCTTCTGAAGTATCATAATCAGTATAATGGATATCTTCTAATTTTGAAAATGATTTTAGTGTATTCAAGATTTCTTCAAATAATAATCTTCTATTAGGCAAATCTAATATCTGAGTCAAAATTTCTTTATTAAACATAATTTAACCAATAATTTTATCCCAATTGGAGAAATTTATTATCTTTTTATAATTTTTAACAATACAAGCAAATAATACACAGCCAATACAAAACATATTTACAAAATCTTCTTCACTTAAGTTTAACATACTACTTGTCTCTTTAGAAAAACCAACTCCTCTTTGTACTTCGATTTGACCATTATATCCAGATAAATTAACAACAAACTCTTCTTTATCTAACCCAACTGTAAATTTTCCCCGGGAGATTCTTCCTAATCCTCCAATTGGTATAACCTTTCCTTTACTCTGAGCTAAATAAATCCGTAAGTCAAATGTGTGCTTTTCCCCGCCCCAATCAATTAATGAGAAATCTGCCTTTTCTTGTATAGTATATGGAAATGGATTACGATCTTTCATGAATTTATTAAAAAATTCATTCTTACTTGTTTCAATAATCTTTTTCAAATTTTTTGGGTGTACATTTTTCGAAACCGGGATAACCCCTGCCCCTCCTGATCCTCCACTAGGTTTTATAATAAATGATTTATTATAATTCTTTAAAAGATAACTCAACTTATCAATTAAGTCTTTTTCATTAAATGCTTTGGTAAATAGTAGGTAATTAAGATTATATTTTCTTAGAATATCTTTACAAATAAAACTTGCGAGGTATGTTAAAGATTTATCATCTGTGATTTTGAATATTGGATTAACAATTATAGTCTTAATGAAGCGAAAGTCTTTTCTAATTTGTTCATGAAAATCTTTATCCTTTAATCGTCTTGTAATACCATCACCGATTAAAACATTTATTTTTTCAAGTTGATACTTAATAAAATTCTCAGAAAATGAGAGAGAAGTAGAGAGTTGTCTATAATCGGCTATCAGAAAAATAATTTTCGCATCAAAATTGATATCAAAACTTACTCTATTGAAAATTTTAACACTATATCCTTCTGATTTCAAAGATTTTCTAAAATATTCTATCATTATTACTTTTTCATGGATTAATGCATCACTAACTGGTACTCCAATTAAAACAAATATCTTGTCGTCTTTTCTTTCGTTTTTCTTGATTGCTTGATGGATCGCTTCAAGATATCCATTATATAATAATGTTTGCTGTTTTCTAGTTATGATAGAAAGACCTCGATGTGATCCCCCATTTGTTTCTAATAGGAAAAATTTTTTTCCTTCCGGTTCATCTGACACCATGAAATCTATACTCCCTGAGTAAAAGAAGTCGTCAGTCGCTAGAAAATTGTCATTATTTATTTCCATTTTCTTTAATGCTTTATCTCTAATACTATCTATAAAAGAATCCTGCTGTGAAGCTCTTAATTCAGTGAAAGATACCAAATCTAATCCTAATGAGCTTCCAAGTTTAATTAATTCAAGATCAGAGTCAGTAATTGAGGAGGACATTAATTTAAGAAACTTAGTAAGCAAATCCTCTTCCATTTAAACCATTTAATATTATAATTCTATAATAATTCTAACACATGCTTATTTTATAATTTTTTACCAAAATTTAATTATTTTAATAACAAAGAATAAGAACCTTTAGATTAGGGTTATTTATATTCATAGAAATAATTATAAATATAAGTATCCTTGATGATTACCCTTTGTAGACAACCGAAGGCTCCCAAGAAGGATTTTTTTTATTTTGAGTTGCTCTTTATAAGTCAAATCTGAATAAAGTAGTATGTAATTTTTCTCAATATTGATCGTAAAAAGAAGTCCAATTTCAATTAATTCAGAATTTTCTGTTAATAAACCAATTATTACATAATGATAAGGTAAATGCACTAAATCATTAAGATTTATTTCTGTTTCAACAATGTCATTTAAATCCTTATTATAATCAGTTTTAATAAATTGGATATCATTTAGTGGAATAGAAATTTTCCTAAAATCCTCAAACTTTTTTGAAAATTGACTTTGTCTTAAAAATCTTCTTTCATCTTTATCTCTTTCATAGAAATAGTTATTTATTTCTTTTATCAAATATATTTTCCTATTTTTTCTTATATCTGAAGCCGTCTTTTCAATATTCTTTAGTTCTTCAATTGATTCATCATGAAATGCAATTAAAATGTCTGGATCTACAGTTTTTATGAAAAAATTCTTATATACAATTCCAGCTTCAGTTTTTATCCAACCATCTGTATCAATTAAAATAAAATCAATATCTTTATTTTCAGCAATATAATCATCAATCATTTTCCTACATGAAAGTGATACAATAAATTTATAATCCCCTTTAGGGTAAGTGGCTCCAATAAATACCGTATTTTCGGAATGAATATTTTTACTCGAAATAATATATTCTTTTATAGTACCTAAATTGATTGTAGTCGGAATATAGATAATTTGTTGTCCAAGATCAGAATCAAGGTATCCTCCTTTTAATCCTTCTTTTATAAAACTATTTGCTAAGTATTTAATAAGTGTAGTTTTTCCACTGCTAAAACCTATCACCATTATTTTTAAGGGAGCTTCTTTTTCCTTTTTCAGTTCTTCTAGTATTTCATTCTTAATATTAACCCATGATGTTGAAATTGAATTTTCTTCAACTAATTTTAGATTTTGTTCACTATTTGTATAAACTTCTAATTTGGCTTTCTCATGTGCAAAGAGGGGATAACATTGGGCACTAGGTATTATTAAAACATTTTGATCTTCATTATTGGATGTATCTCCTTCTGAAACTTTCTCTTCGGGAAGAACTAACTTTCCAAAAACGTCTAATTTTCCCTCTAATAACGTTATTCTTGCGGGTCCTTTTACTAATAAAGTATTTCCCTTATCAATATTCTTAATCATAAGTTATTCATCTAATATACAATTTAACTTAAATAATTTTTTTCTGGACTATCTAATATTAGGTACTCTTTATTTAATACCCAAATTTCTCTTTTATTTTTAAAAAATCGGAAAATAGAGAGTTTGAACTTCATAAATTTACAAAATACAATTCTTTATTTATTTCCTCTGAGCTTTATAGCAGGGAATGCACATGCTACTATTCTTATAAAACATAAGTCTACTATTCATAGTAGGTTCACCACAAATATCACAAGGAATAGAATCTTCAATCTCAGCTAGACTAGGAGGATTAAACTCTATTTCATATATAGTAAAGATTTTTTCAGGTTTTGAATCAAGTAAATATTTAACTCGTTCATGTTTTGATAATTTCTTTTTTTCAAAAATATTACTGTTGAGGGATAATTTTAGTGCTTTTTGAGTTTCTCTGTTATAGAAAAAGTAGTTGGATTTGCCGTAATCTTGATGAATTAGATTGCCTTTTCCAAAAGTCGTTCCTAAAAGAACTTGAATCGCGTCCACAGAGCAATTATCATTCTCAACAACCGCAACGACTTCTTCATTAGGAGAATAATTAAAATCATGCTCCAACAGATATTTAACAGCTAAAACACCGATGGCTAAACCAGGGCATATATGGCCATGAAACCGCGCAGCCTTTTCCATTAAATCTTTAGCTTCCATTTGGGGTGATTCTTTTTTTTTGTTAAATACCAGTTATATAATTTATTACATGTTTTAAATATATTTAATCTAGAAGAATTTAATTAATCAATAGGTATAGCAATTTGAAATTTTTAGTTGATTCAATGTTAGGTAAATTAGCTCGATTCCTACGGATATTTGGCTATGATACTTTATATGCAAATGATTTAGTAGATTTTTTCAAGATGGATCCTGTTCCTGATGATAAATTATTAGCTTATGCAAAGAAAACTAATAGATTTGTTATAACAAAAGATTATCAATTTTATAAGAGTAATATTGAGAATGCCTTATATTTAAGAGGAGAAGGAGTATATAATTACTTAAACCAATTAAAGGAGAATCTAAGATTAGAATTTAAATTTAATATTAAAAATGCTAGATGTTCCATTTGCAATTCGAAAATGGAAAAAGTTAAGAAAAAAAACGAAATTAAGGATTATGTGTTAAAAGATACTTATAATCAATATAATGACTTTTATCAATGCTTAAATTTACAATGTAAAAAAGTTTATTGGAAAGGGTCTCATATTGATGATATTGAGAATAAATTAGGAGCAAAATTTATTGATGATCAGTAAATTCATTCTTGCTTTTTTTGAAAATATTTTTCTTTAATTTCCATAAATTTTTGTTTAATTTGTTCAGCAAGTTCAATGTAATTTCCTTTCATATACATATTATGGGCTTGATTTAATAATTCAAGACATTTTCGATATTCTAAATTCTTGAAATGATTTTCTGATAAAGAAACAAGATAATCACCCTTCTTCTTATAGAATTCAATAAATTGGTCCGAGGTATCTATTTTCCTGTCCATTCTCTTCAATCTCCTTAAAATCTAATATAAGCAATATAATAATATGTGTTCTAGTTTATAATAACTTATTTAAAATTTGTTTTTTATATTTTACTTTTTCATTTTCCAAATAAGGTCTAGCTGTCTGCGAAATTCTCAATTTTTTCCCTATATTCTAAAACTATCTTAGCAATTTCACCTAAATAATTAATTGGATTCATAGTCTTTCCACACCTGCTGCATTTATAATCAAGCATCCCCTCTATTGAAACCATAGTTCCATCTTCACAAAAAGCACATTGTTCAAAAGACCATCTATCAATAACCTTGATAATTTTCTTAATAAATTTTTTTTGAAGGTCCTCTGTCATAATAAATCCTAGTTCATTTTATTCTTACTTTTGTTTATAATTTTATTTGAACTTTTTTGTTAATGTAGATCATAATGAATTAAATAGAATCTTCTATGGATCAAAAACTCTTGGTACAAATCCATTAATTAATAAACAATCAAGCAATACAACTGAAGTCATCGCTTCAACTACTGGAATTACCCTTGGTACTATACACGGATCATGACGACCAGAGAATTCGATCTCAACGTTTTCCATTGATTCGATATTTACAGTTTTTTGGAGAATACCAATAGAAGCAGGAGGTTTTACAGAAACTGTAAATTCAATAGGCATTCCTGTGGAAATCCCACCAATGATCCCCCCAGAATCATTTTTAAGAGTTTTAATCTCTCCATCTTTAAAGATCCAAGGATCATTATGCTCAGAACCTTTCATATTCGAAGCTTTAAATCCTGCTCCAAACTCTATTCCCTTTATTGCTGGGATTGAAAATATCGCTTTACTTATATTTGATTCGATGCTATTAAAGATTGGACCACCCTTCCCCGCGGGAAATCCATTAACTATGCATTTTATCAAACCACCTATTGAATCTTTATGATCCTTAACTTCATTTACTAAGGCTTCCATCAATCTTGATTTTTCTTGATCAAGTGTTCTTACGAGAGATCGCTCTCTCAGTTCCAGAAATTGCTTATAATTACTTACATCATATTCTTTTTCATCCTCAATGTTTCCAATACTCTTTGTGTAAGCAAATATAGTTATATTATATTTTTTGAGGATTTGTTTAGCTATTGCTCCAGCCATAACAAATCCTGCAGTAATTCTCCCAGAAAATCTTCCAGATCCTCTATAATCATAATAATTACCATATTTCTTTGACGCAGTAAAATCTATATGGGAGGGGCGCAAAAATTTTCTAAATTCTTCATATTTTGAAGAATCTATATCTTTATTCTCAATAAATAAACAAATAGGTGCTCCAGTTGTTTTTTTATTGAAGATACCTGATACAATTTTTACTTTATCTTCCTCCATACGAGAAGTTGTTAGAGATGACTGTCCTGGTTTTCTCATATCTAATTCCCTTTGGATTAATTGCACATTTAACTCAATTCCTGCAGGAGTACCATCCACAATTATTCCAATTAATTGCCCATGAGACTCACCGAAACTTGTTATTTTAAAGATTCTACCAAGAGTATTATCAACCACAAGAATCACCTTTATTAAAAAATTATTTTACAATATTATTTAATTAATATTATATCTATTATTTTCTATTTATTAATTAGAAATGGATTTAGAAATAACACCATTAATTAGCAACTTAAAGGGTGAAATCAGCGCCCCTGGGTCTAAAAGCTATACCCATAGAGCTTTTATTGCAGCAAGTCTAGCTGAGGGAATTTCTATAATTAAAAATCCCTTGACCATTGGAGATTCAGAAATAACAATTAAAAATTTAAAAGCTTTAGGTGTTAAAATAATAAAATCCACTAAGAATTCCTATGTCGTTAAATGTGATAAAAAACCATTTAAATCAGTCAAAAAACCCTTAGATTGTAAAAATTCTGGAACTTCTTTTAGAATTTTTTGCGCATTAAGTCTTTTAGTAAAAGGGGGTCTTCAATTGACTGGAGAGTTTTTAGAAAGAAAAAGGCCAATTGTTCCCCTACTCAATGCTTTAGAAGCTATAGGAGGAAAATATACTATATCTGAAAAAAAAATTATGATTAAACGCAGGAAAAATGCATGTAATAAAATAAAAATCCCTGGAGATATAAGTTCTCAATTCATAACCGCTCTACTATTTACTTGTCCTTTATTAACATGTGAAAATAACGATTTCATTGAAATAGAACTAACAACCCCATTACTGTCTATTCCATATATAAATATTACATTAGATGTATTAAACGCATTTGGGATCAATATACAAAGAGATTTAGAAGGAGGAAAATTTTTTATAACAATTGAACAGAATTATAGAGCTCAATCCTATGAAATCCCTGGAGATTTCTCTTCTTCAGCATTTATCATCGCTGCAGCAGTTTTATCTAATGAGCCAACTGAAGTTGTAATAAATAATTTAAGTATGGAAAATTCCCAGGGAGATAAAAAAATTATTGAGATTCTAAGAGAAATGGGAGCTCGCATCGAATTTGATGAGAATCGAAAACAAGTAGTTGTACATGGTGATCTAACCAATAACAGCTTAAATGGAGTAGAAATCGATTGTAGTGATATCCCAGACTTATTCCCCATTCTTTCTGTTATAGGTGCATTTGCAAAAGAAGAAACCGTGCTTTATAATGCTGGAAATGTCCGGTTAAAAGAAAGCGATCGAATTACATCTATGGCAAGAGAATTAAAAAAAATGGGTGTTAACGTCAAGGAAGAGCAAGATAAACTCACAATTTATCACTGTGATAAGTTAAATGGAGCTAAAATAGATCATGGATATGATCATAGAGTAGCCATGGCATGTACTATTGCTGCTTTATATGCTTCTTCAAATTCTCAAATATCAGATATCGAGATTGTAAAAGATTCTTATCCTTCCTTTTTAGATGATTTACAAAAATTAGGAGTTCAAATGAAAGTAAAGTAAAATTATAATTATCTAAAACTTTTCTGCCTACGAGCTCGGGCTTTTTTACCACCAAATTTCTTCGGTTCAGTTCTTCTAGAATCCCCACTCAATAATGAATCATCATAATCCCTAAATGTACGTTCTATTGTTTTTGTTCCAATAAATTTATGGATTGATTTGGCAATTGCCATCCGAACAGCATCTGTTTGTCCACTAATCCCACCACCTTTAACTCGAACATTAATATCACATTTTTCAAGCTTTGGGTGATTTACTATTTCAAGGACTTCTTGGATCCTTAATCGTGCTATTTCAGGCTTATATAAATTGAGAGGAACATTATTAATTTTAATCTGTCCTTTTGATGGATGTTTCAATACAACTCTTGCTATAGCACTCTTCCTTTTACCTGATGCCTGAACAACTTTCATAGACATATTGATTAAACCTCAACTTCCTTTTTATTCCATCCTATTCTCATACAAAGGTTTTCTAAAGTAATATATTTATTATAATAAGAAAGACGTCTTTTTTCAGCAAAAAATATTTCAGTTGGTGTTAGTTTTTGATATCTGCTCTTAAAGCGTTCAGGAATATCTGAAATATATACATGAACTCTTTTGAGAGCTTCTTTTCCTCGGATTTTTTTACGTGGAAGCATTTGTTTTATTACTCTTCTCATAAAAGTATCAGGTCTTCTTTCGTGAAATGGACCTCTTCGGGGATTTGTAGCAGTTGAAATACTTAATTTCGCCAAATAATTCTCATGGATATCTCTCTTGGTCCCACTTATTATCGCATCTTTCGCATTAATTATTACTATATTCTCACCTAATAAAGCCTTTTTTGCAATTTGACTGCAAAAACGCCCCAATATCTTGTCTGTAGCATCGATTAATTGATATTCTATTACCATATCATCACCCACTCTATAATTTTATCAATAAAATATTTTTACTCCACTACCTTTAGGATTCTGTTCTAATAAATCCTCTATAGAAATCAGGCTACTCCCTGAAGATTCAATTTTTTGCTTTGCTGATTTTGAACAATCTAGGCAAGCAATTGTAATTTTGTGGTCTAATTCCCCCATTCCTAATACTTTCCCAGGTATGACAACTACATCATTCTCCTTAGTTTTTTTGTTTATGCGATATAAATTAGGGGAAACTCTCTCTTTCCTTGAATTGCTTAACTTTTTGGAAATTTTTCGCCATATTTTAATTTTAGTTTTCCATAAATCTCTTATTAGCTTTCTAATGTAAAAGTTACTCGGACCAGTTATTTTATGAGACATTAGGAAGTATTACTCTCGGTTTATTTAGTATTTTAAATTTTTGATATTTTAATAAATTTTTGTAATTTTACAACTCCAACTCAATAGCTTCAAGCCTCTCAACAAATTCATCAATTTTTTCTAAAAATATTTCAAATGTTTTCGTAAGAACTGTGTTAAATGGTAAAACACCATCACTTTCAATAGAAAAAATATATGTATTATCTTTATTCCCCACTTTGATAGCTTCTTCTGGACAATACCTCTCACATGATTTACATAATGTACATGTTCTCCAATAATTCCCTAGCAATTTTACTATTTTCCCATCGGAAAAATCAAATAAATTTTCTGGGCACATTCTCGATACTATGCATCTATCTAGACATCGTTTACAACTTTCATCATTAAATTCTAATTCTGGAAAAAATCTATAAAAAATATTTGAGACTGCTTGCCATTTGACATGATCTCTTGCTTTTCCTAAAAAGGAATATGCTTCAATAATCAATTGATTATTTTTATCAATTTTTACAATTGGGATATTTGGATTGACAGGTATGATTTTAGGATCATTTGATTTTAAATCTCCCGAGTAGACGTCTAAGGGTACATTCGTAGTATTAGTGACTTCGCATGTTAAAGAAACTTGACAAAGGGGGCATCCATATCCTCCACATTCACAATCTTGTGGTAACTTATAAGTTTCTAAATCAGTAGTAAGTGGTATCATCCCAAGTCTATGAGATATTATCTCATCATAGAGAGGACTATCATTTTTCAGAACAATAACTTCATCAATTGCCATTACGGGGATTTCAGATAAGATTATCCTTCTAATAGCATTTGCCATCTCTATGGAAATATCTTCTACAACAAAAACTAACTTTTTATCAGATTTTTCAAGTACTTCTATATCCATGATAATGCCAGTTAAGTTATTAAATATCAAATTATGAATATTATCCTAAATATGTCATATAAGATAAGTTTTATTGTTATTTTTCTAGCAAAGATATGAATACTTAAAGAGAGCTCCCGAAATAATGATCAAAAAAAATTATAAGAATTAATAGAATTTTAAATATTCATAAGCCTTATTCGGAGTTTGAAAACAATATTTTATTTCTTGGAATTCTTTTCTGAATTCAATGACTTCATCTCTTATTTTTTTGGGATCTTTCTTCTCAATGATTAATTTTTTAATTAATTCTGCGATATCAGTCATTTCATTTTTGCCCATTCCAAGTCTGGTAATTTCAGATGTTCCAATTCTTAATCCGCCAGGATTTTGATAGTGTCTTCCTTGAGCAATATCATATGGTAACAGATTTCGATTAAGGATGATGTTTGCTTTTTCTAAAATCTTTTCTATATCTCCACCTAATCCAATAGTTTTCTCAAATTCTGTAATATCCACAACAATTTGGTGAGATTCTGTAAAACCTTTATGTTCCATTAATACGTTGATTCCCCGTTCATATAATGCTTGGCCTAAGGCTTTAGCATTATCAATAACGTTTTTATGATACTCCTTTCCAAATTCTAACATTTCTGCTACAGCAATTGCTAAACCTGCCACATTATGAAGATGATGATTAGATAATAATGCTGGAAAAGCGCAAGATCTTAACTTATCAATCAGATCTTCTCTATTGGAAACCAAAGCTCCATGTTGAGGTCCTGGGAGTGTCTTATGAGTACTCATTGTCATAACATCTGCACCTTCTCTTAAAGGATCTTGAAAATATCCAGAACCTATTAAACCCGCTACATGAGCAGCATCATACCCAACATAGGCACCAACTTCTTTTGCAACGTCACCAAGCTCTTTAACCGGGTGTGGGAATAAGAAAACTGATCCCCCAAATAGTAATAATTCTGGTTCAAATTCTCTTATCACCTTCGCAGACGCATCAATATCTAAATTCATTTCATCATTGTCAAATGCTAAATATTCAACATTTATCCCCCTTGTCGTTCCTGCTGTTCCAAAAATCTCTCGACCACTTTTTGCAAATCTTGGACCATGTGAAATATGTCCCCCTCTTACAATTGCCATACAACACATTTTTCCATTATTATCTGAAGTGAACGCATTGTACATTACCAAATTTGCTACAACACCAGATACGGGTCTAACATCTGCATGTATACAATTGAAATATTCTCTAGTAAGATCCATACAAATATCCTCTATTTGATCTATGAAAGTACAACCAGCATAAACTCTTTCACCTGACCATCCTTCGGCATATCGATGAGAGAAATCACTAACACAGGCCTCATCTACGGCAGGACTAGTTATATTTTCGGATGCAATCAAAGGAATTGATTTTTTAAACCAATCATGGTGTTTCATTAAAAGATCTCGGATTTCAATTACTTTTTTACTCAATTTTGATCATTTCTTCCAGTTAATTTACAGTGTTGAAAAAAATAAATCTTCAATTTTTTTAAATATTATGCCAATTCTATTGATAATGTAAGTAAGAATTAATAGACGAATTAGAATTATAAGTAAAATCATTATAATAGGAATAAAATGATTTACTGCCAATTAATAATTTAAGACATTAAACAGTAAGATCATTTTTACTCTCAAACGTAAAATTATCTTTCCGATTTCTCTAATATTAATCGAGCTTCAAATAAGTTCAATTTTTTGCCCGCTTTTTGTTTTTCTAAAGCTTCTGCTAATTTATCTTCCTTGATTTTTTCTATCATTTCATTTTTCTTTTTGAAATGATCCGTTCTCGGTGCAGGTTTTTTATTTGTTTTATATGGTCTTTTTCCTTTCGTTACTTTTTTTCTTTGATTCATTACTTGTAAGTATTGTTCATGGTGACGATCAGCAGATTTTTTGTTTTCAATAAGTTCCTCTTCCATCTTTTTCTTTTGTTCTCTTAATTCATCCACTTTCTGGAAGATTTCTAACATTTTAGTATGATTTTCTTGGGATTTATTCGACCACTTATTTAATTGTTCATAAATCTTGTTTAAATTAATTTTTACAATTTCAACTTTACGCTCTATTTTGAAAAGTTCACTATTCTCTTGTGCTGCTAAAAAATCTTGTTTTGATTTGGCTAATTCTCTAATTTTATCAATAATGGCATTTTCTTCAGCAATATCGAGGTTCTCAGTCTCGATTCTTCTTTCTAAATTATCAATTTTTCGTTCAATTTGTTTAAT
>JAHQWY010000156.1 GCA_029856445.1 Promethearchaeia archaeon | reverse complement strand
TAAAATCCTCTACATTCCCTAAATTACGAACAAGTAAACCATAAATTGGAAATCCATCAGTCCAATTTCTTAAAGAGTTAGGGTTCATTGGAAATCTATTTGCATTAGGATTTTTCAACCTATCCGATATCCATTTCACATAATCATACGGCATTACTTTACAAACATAAAAAATTAAAGAATCTGAGGCGGTTCCAAATAAATCTTTTAAGTTAACAGCAAGTAGTTTATCATCTTCTTTTATATCTTGTATTATTTTTAATTCTTCAGCTGTAAGATTTCTTTCAAATAAGTTGTATTTATTAAAAAACCTAACAAGTTCAATAATTCTTCCTCTAAGTCCGTTTTTAAGACCGTAGATATGTAATTCACTGATGATTTCCTCAACATCAATATTAGAGGCATCAATAAAAATTCCTAATCTATCAGAATAATTAAAAATCTGAGCAAAATCCTCTTTTCCCTTCTCAAAATTTTCTTTCATTGATTTAAGACATATTGATAATGCTTTATAATAGGCTCTTTCGAGTTCTGGTCTGAATTTATTATAATTTTTTGAATTTGTAATGTTAATCTGATCGTTTTTTGTAAATTGATCAAATTTCTTAACAAAATTAGGGATATCTACTGAGTTTAATTCCTTAATAAGTGACTGGAATTGTGATGGTTGCATGATTATATTTCATGGGAAATTATAAACTAGTTAAATTAGAGGTGTTGATGATCATTATTTAATTTGATTAAAATAAACAACTCTTGATTCTTATATATTTTTAAGTTTTGTTAATCTTCTTCTTAATTAAAAATCAATAAAAATAATACGGTGAATGAGGCTTGAGTGAAATACAAGAAACAGATAAAACAATGCGAGCTATCGCAATGGTTGGAGGGATTATAGCTTTCATAGAATCTATATTACAATTTATGGGTGTTGAAGTATTAGATTACGGAAACAATATACTAAGTGGCACTTTAGGTATAATTTTCGCAGTTCTGGCGATTTTATTAGGTATACGACCTATTCACTACACTCCTGCTATTTTAATTGGGTTAGGAATTCTATTGATGGTTTTCTCGATAATAGTTGGAGGGATAATAGTCCTTCTTGCAGGTTTTATTGGAACAATAAGTTAAATCTTATTAATTAAATCTAAATATTTTTTTTTTTTATACATTAAAAAAAAGTACATAAACAAGTTATTAATATAAATTTCAAGATCTTGACCCTCTGGTCCTTTAATTTTTAAAAAATATTAAAGAAATAAAACTATATTAAATAGTATAACTAAACAAAATCAATTTAGAATGAGTGAAATGGCTGATAATTATAAAATAACCACATGTGGGTTAAGTTGTGATATTTGTGGTTCAAATACTACAATGTTACAAGACAATGCTAAATATATCTTATCTGTGCTTAAAGATCCTATGTTTGGCGGAATCATATCTATGATGAACCCAAAATCAAGTTTTACACAGGAGAACATTAAAACATTTAAATATATGCTGACAGAATTAAAAAACTTTCCGCCTTGCCCAGGATGTGATAGGAGAGTGGAATGTAGTATAAATCAATGTGCTAAAGAGAAAAAGGTTGCAACTTGTGCTCAATGTGAGAGTTTTGATCTAAATGAAGGTATTTGTGTTGCCACTCCTGTTCCTCAAAAATCTACCTTTACTCCTCCAGCACCTACATTCTTTGGCTACCTTAGTAAAAGATATCAAAATATAAATGTAAAAAACTTACAAGCAATCGCTAAAGGTAAATCAGAAGATGTTGAGCTATGGATTGAGAAAATGAAAAAAGAAGGAAAAACGAATAGAGATTTGATTGATTTTTCAGTTAATTTATTTGAAAACATGAAAAAATAAGTATTAAACTAGAATTTCGGAACATTTCAAATCAAATACAAAAAAACTTTTATTAAAAGAGTATTTTTAAAAGATTGTTTAAGACAATGCTAAAGCTAAAAGAAGTGCTCCTTCAATTTCAGTTAATTCACCTACTCTTGAAGTATCTATAATTATTTTTTCCAAATTCATATATATAGCACCATACGCTTTTCCTCCACCTAAATGAACCAAAGTTCGATAGATTAAATTCCCTGAAATTCCATCAGGAGCAATGATTATGTTAGATTTATTTTTAATAGCATTCTCAATTAAAATTTCATCATGAGTTATTGCTAAATTTGGATATCGTTCCTTCATTATGGCAACAGTTTTTTCTCCAATCATAATTGATGTATCAATAGTACTCGTCCTTCCTATATCCCCAAGTCTCCCTCCGCTTAATATACTAATAATAGGCTCTATTTTTAGTAATTCTAGTTGTTTTTTTGTGTTTTCTAAGAATTCTATTTTATCATCTATATTATTGCATTCATCTATACCTACAGGACCATAAAAAAACTGATACCCGTCAACTGTTTCAAGTAATGCTAATCTATTTATAACTTCTACATTTAATTGTTCTTTTAAATTTTCCAAGAATTTATTAGAACTTAATGAACCTCGAATTACACTATTAATTGTATTGTCTTTAAGAAATTCAAAAATACTCTTCTCAGGTAATTTAGAATGAATTAAAAAAATACTTGACTCGTAATTTGTATTAATTTCATCCTTTATGTGGTTTAAAGATTCTTTATTACCAAAAACATAGAACTCTGGTGAATATTTTTCCAAGAAATTGAAAATTGCCGTTAGAATTTTACGATTATGAAATTCGGATGTTCCAAGACCGATTCCTATTTTTCCACTTTTACCTCTTGCCAATATTTCAAATTTCTTTAAAATTTTCATATGATAAATCAGTTTATTCTAATTTAAAACACAATATATAATATATAAGCTAAAATAATTGTTAAAGTATTATATACACCATGACAAATTACATTTGCAATTAAATTTTCTTCTCTCCAATGGTAAAGCAAACCTAGCATTAAAGATATTGCAAAGTAAGGAAGAAAAGCCAAAAGAAAAGATATTATAAAGAGAAATGGATCCTCCAAGGCAAAAAATAGGATACCAATTAAATGAATCATCGCAAATAAAAAAGCAGTTATAATAATTCCCCATTTACTGCCTAAACTCCGTACTAATCCTTTTTGCATAAATCCTCTGAATAGTATCTCTTCTGAAGTTCCGATTAACAATATCATAACTATACAAAAAATGATTAAGCTTGGTATATCTGGTGGTAGAATATCACCTGTTAATTCTGTAGAATCCTGAACTATTTCAACTCGAAAAAATATTTCTATAATCACCTCAATAAAAATTGACACAGATACTACTAGTATGACTCCTATCACAGCAAAACCCAAGCCTATTAAAATTTCTTTTGTAATACGTTTTCTATCATAATTTCTTGAAGTAAATCCTAATAGGATTAGAGAATTTTTAATAGTTGGATTTTTAAGATATTTACGGATATATATCACTGGAACGATTATAAAAATTAATTCAAATATAGATATAATTGAAATAAAATATGAATTTGACAATAATTCCAGAAGATCATCCATATCTTGGGTAAAAAATGTAATAAAGGCCAAGAATCCTCCCAGTATAAAATTCATTAATAAAAAAGCACCTAAGGGCAATCCTATCGAGATAGATGGTCCCCATAATTTATGATCTTTATTATTTATTAACTCTTCATCTGAAATTTTCGGAGGAACATAATATATGGGAGTTGGTTGATATTGAGGATATAACACTGGAGATTTATAAGGATTCTGACTTTGAGTGGTTGGTAATTTTTTATAATCTTTAATATATTTAATATTTGTACCACACTTGGTGCAAAATTTAAGATTTTGAATCTTTGGTATTTTATGGCCACAAATTGGACAAAACTCCCAATCTAATTCAACAGATTCTTGATCTTCATTATTATTATGAAGTTCTTTATCATTCATTACTAGAATAAAAAAAGATTTCTAAATACTAAAAACTTTACATTTCAATTTTATTGGGCAGAATTCAGTTTTGATTTTTCTAAACATAACCTCTAACAAATCTTAAAATATTTGAAACTTGAGCTTCATACAAATCTTTATAAGGTGTTGGATAACTAATTAATTTCTTTGGTTCTTCAACTTCTAATTTGAATTTAATTGAAGGCATCCAAAATGTTTTATTAATATGTTGGTACTCAATCATTACCATTGAAGGAAAAGAACCCTTCTCTTTAGGATTAATTCTTGATTTAATTTTCCTTATTTCATTGGCTTTTAGCTTTTTTATACTAGTAAATTTCAATTTATTCTGAAATGAATCTGGTATGAAGAAATAGATTTTAATATTCTTAATATCTGATATATTAGGATTTTCAATAATTAAAGTTAAAACTTCAGGATGATTTACCTTTAGTTTTTGATTTGGGATTTTGATATCAATAAAAAGTGGATAAGGTAGGATTTCTCCATTTAAAGTAAAGCTTAAATCAATAAGTTTTTGAAGATTGGGCTTAATATCCGAAATAAATTGTGTTTTTTGCTCCTCTAAAGATAAAATCTTTTTCATTCTCATATCTTCGAAATCTTTAAGCATTTGATTTATGTATTTTAAAATATGTTTATCAAATTCAGTATGTTTACCAGAAATAATTGATAGAAGTTCCTTATAATATTCTGATTCTAGATTTCTAAGCAATGGTTTTTCGAATAAATTATTAACAAAATTTTTTAGTACGTCATCCATTTCAATTAATTCATCGTGTCCAATTTTAAATTTTTCAATGAGATTTCCATTATATATATTCTGTTGCATGAGATGATTTAAAGATTCTATAGCTTCAACAGTTTCATTATTATAAGATTCTAAAGCTTTCTTAACCATTGAACCTAGAACCTGATCAAGCTTTTCAGCATTTTTTCTCTTATAAGCGATAAATTCTTTACGATAAGAGCCTAAATATTTAATAATTCTCCCTGAATGTAACTTTAAAAGACCATTTTGATATTTTTGATATTTTTCAGAAAGATTATTAATCCAATTTCTTACACGATTTAATTCATTAAGACTTTCATCAGTAGAGAATATTTGTTCTTCATCAATAGGGACTTTTGATAAAAATGGATCATCTATTCGGATATTTTTTAATACTATACATGTATCACGTACTAACTGAATAATATCTTCTATTTGTTTGTGTAGATTATAGATATGAATATCATTGCCATATATTTCTTCTAAATCCTGTAATAAACTTTCAAGCTTTTTTAAGTAAAGTTTTGGATTTTTATCTAAAATATTTCTTATAATAATGGTGAATTTTACTAATATAGAATAGAACTTAGCTCTCTTACAAAGTAGAGTATTAAAGTTTTCCAAATTTGTAATTCTACAGTAATTTACAACATTTTGATAATTATTCTCAGCAAGTTGGTAAAATCTAAAGCATTTAGAATAAACCGTAGAATTTTTTGCCAAATAACTATAGTATAAACCTAACAGTGATTTATTAATAACATAAGCTTTATCCCTGAATTCAAGATACTTCTTTTTAGATATGTCCTCTTCTAAATAAGTAAGTAAAAACCGATCAATGATTATTTCAAAATTACCTGATGCGCGAATTAAATAAAATAATTTTACAGGATCTACATTAATTGAGTCTAATTTGGTTATGATTAAATGTCGATATTCTTCAAAATTAGACTTAATCTCATTAAAATAATTTTCAACTAATATTTTTCTTCTCAAAATCTCATTAGGAGTTACCTTTTTTGATTTATACAAAGAGGAAATATTCAATATATCTGACATGTAATATTTTAAAGTGTAAAAAGATTCCATGTAGAAATTTTTTGCGTCACAATAAGGACACTGAACGATAGTTCCTTTCATAATTGGCAAACTACTGCCACATTTTTTACAGGGTAAATGGCCAATCAAAATAAGTATTCTTAAAATTTTTCAGATCTTATAAAAAATATTCTTATACCATTATAAATTTATGCTCGATTATTAAATTTTTATCACATCATCACATAATATTGAGATATTTTGATGTATTTTTTGGAAACTAAAGAATGAAAGATTTAATGAGTAAAATAACATAAAAGACAATTCTCTTTCAATTCGATAGGATTAACGAAACCGTACCGTTCAAATTGTATTGTTTTATTCATTGGAATTGTTAAGAGATTTGTCTCTCCTAATCCATTTGAAATGGAACCATCAGGTTTGACAATTGAAACTTTTATATTATCATTTTTGGGGAGCCAATGAATTATTGAAAATTGCCTATTAAGTTCCTTACTATGAAAAGAGGCATGGACCATTTTTTTTCTTATGTCAATTGATTGAATTTGGATATTCATTAAATCTTTTAACCGGAGTATTTGGTGTTTTTCCAATTTTTCTGCATCTGAAGATGTGATTAATAGTTTTAATTGATTGTTCTTTGAAACACATCTAATTTTTCTCGTTCCTCTTTCTGGATTTGAAGGGAGAAGCAAAGGTTCAGCAATATATTCATTAGAAGGAACATCATTAATTATAAGTGATATCGGATTTTCAATAAAGAAGTATCTATCAGAGATACTGTCTATGATATCCTGATTTTTAGAATATAACCAGTTTACTGAAAAATTTATACTCGTTTGAGACATACCGAGATCTAATAATGTCTTTCTTAGAGCTTCTGGTTTTATACCTCGTTTTTTGAGAGATTGTAAACTCCAGGTTCTTGGATCATCCCATCCCTTATATATTCCCTTTTGAATATTATTGCGAGAATCAGTTTTACTTAATTTCAAATCTTTTGAAAAATTTAATCTACCAAAATAGAGTAATTTTGCCTTTTTCCAACCAAAATGATCCCATACAAATTCCTGAATAATGCCTTCTTTTACCAGATCTATCCCTCTAATTATGTGGGTAGCTCCTATTAAATGATCATCAATAGCCATTGCAAATTCGAGCATCGGCCATACTCTATATTTTTCACCTACTCTCGGATGGCTTGCTTCAGAAATTCTCATAATAACGTGATCTCTCAACGCAGGATCTTCTTGGTCCATCCCAGTTTTTAATCTTACTACAACCTCGCCTTCATTATACTGACCCTTAAGCATATTTCGCCATTCAGTAAGATTCTTCTCTACTGTGTTTTGTCTATGAGGACAATTCTTGGCTTGTTTTTTATAATTTTCCCTAAACTCATTAGCAGAGCAAAAACATACATATGCTATATCATCATGAATTAATTTTTCACAATATTCATAAAAAATCTCTAATCGGTCACTTTTATATAGAATCTTAGAATATTCTATACCAAACCATTTTAACCCTTCCTGAATTAAATCATAAGCTTCCGGTAAAACGTACTTTGCCTTAGGGCTATCTCTTAGAGATTTATGACTCCCAATCGTATCATCATAAAATAATATAAGTTCTCCATTATACTTTTTTACATATTCATCATTTAATACAAGCATCCTGGCATTTCCTATATGTAAAGCACCACTGGGGTACGGGGCTAAGCGCATAACTACTTGTTTATACTTATCGACATCTTCTAATGGGGGTAACTCCTTTTCTTCTATTATAGTATCCTTTTTTTCTAAAGCATGTGGGTCTAATTCTAATAATTTTTGTTTTTGTTCTTCTAAAGTTAGGTTCTCAATTTCCTTAATGATTTGATCTAATATAGGGATTATAGTCTTGACTTGAGATCGTAAATCTTCTCTTTCAGCCATTAATTTACCCATAACAGCTTTTTTATTTGGAGTACCACCAAATTCTACTGCGTTTTTTAAACCGTTGATCCAAAGAATTTTTTTAATCTCTTTATCTTCCATAAGAACTCAAATTTTAAAACAAAAACCACTTTTTTATTATATTTAACTATAAAGAACGATTGTATAAGTATTATAGAGAATTATTAATAATTAAGAATTATAGATAGATTTTCATTATGGTCCGGTAGTCCAGCATGGATAGGGCGCTGGCTTGCGGAGCCAGATATGTGAAATTTTGTATCACACTGGAGATCGAGGGTTCAAATCCCCCCCGGACCATTCCAATCTATTTAAAACACAATTAATTAATCTAAATATTCTAAAATTTCAGATATATCTTCAATTCTTATTAAATCCGGTACATCAAGCTCTCTTTCATAAGGAAATTTATATTTTCGTTCGCATAATATTGTTTGCATGCCTGCTCTATCTCCACCAACAACATCTGCGTATTCATCTCCACATACCATACATTCATTATTTTCTGTCAAACCCATTTTTTCTAGAGTATAATGAAAGATACCTGGATCGGGTTTTCTTTTACCAAATTCAGCAGAGGTGACGACAGCATCAAAATATTGAAAAAGATTATATTCTTTTAATGAATTTTTAACCATTATACGGCTAGGGTGATTAGATAACACGGCTAACTTAATATCTTCATATTTTGACAGTTTTTCTAATGTTTCTTTCGTTTTAGGAAAAGGTTTCCATTCTTCTTGCTCAAATGAGTGATAAATTTCAGCTAATTTCTTATATGTATCTTCTTCTAGGTGATCAATTGAGTT
>JAHQWY010000155.1 GCA_029856445.1 Promethearchaeia archaeon | reverse complement strand
ATTGATATTACAAATTTTTTTTTATATTCAGTTAATTGTATCAGAAATGATCTATTTGCTTCAATAGATTCCTTAATGTTGCTACAGATTTTCTTTGTAGTTGAAATGGTAATAAGGTATAGAACCACATTAGTTGTAAGAGCAAAAACCCAAGAGAGTTGAGTACGAGAAGTAATTGATAAGAAAAACAGGTGAGCAATATAATTAATAACCACTATAAAATTATATGGTTGCTTAATAGTCATTTTAAAGTCGATTCCGTGCTTATAGTCTCCTTCAGCTATATTGAAAAAAGCTATAGGCTTGAAACTATAATAATAATACACAATATTATAGAGAACTGCAAAACCTATCAGTGGAAGTAGTTCAAATGAAACTTCCAATTCTAATCTCCATGAAATTATAGTAAAAATTGGAGTTACAATGAAAGAGAGAATAGATATTAAATAGGTAATGTGAATCCTTGCAGTAAGGTTATTTGCTTTATTTAGAAAAAAAGATTTATCTCTATATTTATCATAAGTTTTAAGAAAAAATAGGAAAGCTAACATGAATGTTATTACTGAAAGGGATATAGTAATAACAACATTAAGACCAAATAATAGAAAAATTATAGAACTAACAGCTCCTATTGTTAAAGGTGAAATTACTAAATAAAAACAAAACCACCATATCTTTTGAAGTAGTTCTGTCGCTTTCTCATACTTCTCTTCCGAAATGGTATTAGGATCTGATTTCATCGCCCTATATATTATGTTTGGATCCGCTTCCTTGAATATAGTGAAAACATTAGCTTATAAATTTATATGAAATTTATTTACTAATGCGTAAATGAAGTTTAAAGGCTTTTATTAAAATTTGATACAAATCTTTATAAAACTTTCGGAAATGATGAAGAATCCTAAATAATATTTACAATTCAGTTAATGGTTTCTCTATCTTTAATTTGCTCGTAAGCCACAAATCATTTGAATTTTGGTAGAAATTTACGTTGTAGTTCGCTCATCTCATCAAGCATGTTTTCTGCCATTTCAAAACTACCTACATTCGGATCTATAGCCAAACATGCTATTGCAAGGTCTTTAGATCCGGTTAAAACAGCCTCAACACACAAATCTTGTATTGTGGCTTCAATACGTAATAATGCGGCTATACTCTTTGGTATATTTCCGATCTTAACTCCATGAACGCCTTCTTTATTAACTGTAGCCGAGCATTCAAGTATTAAATCTTGAGGTAGATTTTCAATGATACCATCATTGGCGATATTTACAGCAAATTCATAAGAATTTTTATCGTTGATTATTGCCTCAATAATTGGAATTGCTCTCTCTCCCGAAGGTCTTCCAAACAGCATACTTTTCACTGTATTTGTATCCCTTTTGAATCGCTTATAATTTTTTTGAAATCTTCCATATACAAATTTCCCCATTCGATCATTAACATCTATCCAATCAACCATATCCTGAGAGTCTGTAAATTCTGAGCCTATCTGTAGGAACTCTCCTATATGGTTATCACCCACGTAAGGAAAATAGCCAAATCTTCTATATAATTCAAATGTAAGTGTAGAAAATTCAAACCTATTCTCATGTTCCTTGAAAAAATTCAATGCTTTTTTATTAAATTTTGACATTAAGTCTTTCCCTGTTGATAAATTAACAAGCCCTAAAATAAATGCAAAATGGTTAAGTCCCCCTACTTTAATCCTTAGATCTGTTATTGATTCTTTGAACATCCTTGGTAAATAGCGAACCATAAATGCAATTTGATGGCATAAACCAATAAATTTTAAATCCTCCACACTTCTTTTTATCGCTAAGCATACTCGTGAGAGTGGATTTGAAAAATTGATAAAAAAAGCATGTGGACAAATCTTTTCAGCATCTTTAACAATGTCTAGTATTGGTGGTATAATCCGCCATGCATGAAATGATCCCCCTGGACCCCCACACTCACCCAAAATCTGAGATGAGCCGTGTTTTCTTGGAATTTCATAATCTTGTCTCCATAATTTATATCGATCACCTACTTCTATAGAATTAATAATAAAATCCGCTTCTTTAAAAGCCGAAGTTCTATCTGTCGTTCGTTTAATATTGATCTTATTACCTAATCGTTCATTTTCGAGCATTATTAAGTTGTAAATCATTTCTAATTTATCTTTGTTTATGTCATGGAGTACTACTGTTGAACCTTTTAAAACATCACTATAGAAAATATCATTTATACTGGCACTACCAAATGATACTGAACCAGCACCAACCAACACAATCTTCTTATTCATAATAAAACCTTCGAGTTTCTTGTTATTAAAGAATCAATTTAAATAAAAGCTATTTCGATTAAAAGAATTATTATTAGTTTTTTTCTAAAAAATATATTTATACTTACATGTTAATTTTGCTTATACCAATTAGACAAGTGGGAAATACATGGGTAAAGTTTAAATATAACATTAAACATCACTTTATTAATGAGTTTTTCACATAATACTATGGATTATTGGTGTGGCTTTACATTATCCGTAAAGCCGGTATGTATCCGTAGTATTATTAAAAGAGAATAAATCCTCTTGACCTTTTTCTTGTATTTTTTACTGATTTGTTCTCTTTTAATACCACATATCATAAAATTTACTAGAAATTGGCCAGGATAAGATTTTATTTTCCGGTGGAGAACTAAATTATAAAAGGAGGTGAAAAACGCTGGAAAAAGAATCAGATGAAATAGATCTGATATTGGATTATTATAAAGATTGGGATTCCCAGAAAACTCCAGTTATGATGATGCTTAAAGGTTTGGATGGATCTGCCGAATCTCTTCAAGCGGAAGATGAAAAAAAATTGGGATATCTCAGGAAAAAATATTCCAAATCTTCTGGATAGGAATCCCTTTCAGATATCAAATATAAAAAGATCTTTTTTTATCAATTTCTAATTTAACAATTTATTAATTCTTTCTAATGCTTCTATAATCCGTTCAATCGGTTGAGTTAAAGCAAATCTTACATAACCTTCTCCATATTCTCCAAATCCTGTTCCTGGAGTAACAATTACACCAACATCAATTAAAGTTTTGACAAAATCCATACAATTCATCTCACTAAATTTTTCAGGAATTTGAGTCCAAATATAAAAGGTTGCTTTGGGTAAATCCGTTTTCCAGCCTAACTTATTTAGACCTTTAACAAGAGTATTCCTACGTGTTTCATATATTTCTACATTTTTTCTGATAACATCTGGCTTTTCTTGGGAAGTATACAAATCCAACCCTTTAGCTACAGCCTTTTGAATAAATATTGGTCCACCAGAGTCGATTTGAGATTTTACTTTTCTTAATCCTTTGATAATATCAGCATTTCCAGCAACCCATCCACACCGAAATCCTGTCATGTTAAACATTTTAGAAGCACTATTTAATTCAACATGTTCATTACTTATCTGAAGTATACTTGGAGCGATATAATCTTCAAAAGTAAATTCTGAGTATGGATTGTCATATATAATAATGAAATTGTAATCCTCTGCGTAATCTATTACTTTTTTCAAAAAATCTATGGGTGTAACTGCTCCAGTAGGATTGTTTGGATAGTTTAAATACATTAATTTAGCCTTCTTAAGAATTTCTGCATCAATATCCTCCAAATCTGGAAGAAAATTATTTTCTTTTTTAAGTGGCATTAAATATGGTTCTCCATCACATAATTTTGTACCACCATTTGCATATACGGGATATCCTGGATTAGGACATAATACAAGATCACCAGGATTTATAAATACTCGTGCTATATTGGCAACTCCTTCTTTTCCTCCTATAATATGTGTAACTTCATTTTCTGGGTTTAAATTCACCCCATATCTCACTTTATTCCAACGAGCAACTGATTCTCTAAAAAAATCTTCTCCCATACTTGAAGGATAATTTTGATTACTTGATATTTTTGCTTGTTCAATCATCTCTTCTATGATGAAATTAGGAGTATTCAAATCAGGATCTCCTATTCCTAAAGGGATAAAATCTATTCCTTTCTTCCTCCCTTTAGCTATTAATTGTTCGATCTCAACAAAAATATAGGTAGGCAGTCTTTTTACTCTTTCAGCATATTCCAGTGTAAAAACACCATCATTTAATTTTAGGTTTTGAAATATGTAGAATTAAACATTTTCAAAAAATTTAAAATTTTTCAGTTTGGTTCTTTTAGTTGATTAAAATATCAACTAAAAAAAAGAGTAGATTATCTTTAAACCAACTCTTTCTTATGCATTTGGAGTTCTTGTTTATAAGTATTAATTCGTGTTTGTAGATGACTCAGAGAAGATGTTTCATTTTGATTCCTAAGGTTTTTTGATATCATTTCTAAAATTTTTATAGAATTCTGTAGTATTGTTTTCCTATCGTCAATTTCTCTTATCAAAAAAAGATCCCTTAATCTCGTCTTAGTATTAATAATTCATTTGTATGCCTATTCTAAAAAATTATGAGAGTCAAAGAAATTTATGAATTTTTTCTCAGATTCTTTTTCTATAAAAAATTTTCTCAAAATCTAATTAAATCATGTATTTTTTAATCAATTAACTTTAAAATGCTAAATTGAGAAAAATAATGACTGAAAAATTGTGGAATAAAGTAGCAGGAACAATTGTTAAAGCAGGCGTCTTCCCTGTTCCTATTAGTGATAGTTTAATAGAATTATTAAAAGAACTAATAACTGAGGAGCAAGCCGAATTCTTATTAATATTTTCAAAACCCTCCATGTCACTTGAACAAATAAAAGAACGAACCGATATGGATGAAGAATCCATCCTTAAAATGCTTGACACTTTAATGTACAATGGAATAATTATTGGGACAAAGAGTAGGAGCACTGGAAAAATGATATACCGTCTCATGGGCACCTTTCCAGGTATATTTGAATATACAAATTTACGAGGAGAAACTGATGAAAAACACGTCAAATTAGCAAAAATGTTCCAAAAATTATTTTCTGAAAGGAGTAAGATGAATGAGAGTAATCGTGAAGCAATGATAAACATATTTAACACTTTACCTCCTACTGATAGAACTCTTCCTGTCGAAAAGGAAGTCGAGGTAGGAACTGAAGCTGTAATGCCTTTTGAGGATGTTAGAAAATATGTTGAAGAATATGATGATCTTGCTGTAGCTCACTGTTATTGTCGTCATCATAAAGATCTTTTAAATGATCCATGTAAATTGGGAGCTTCGAAAAATAACTGTTTTCTTTTTGATAAAAGTGCCGTTTTTGCAATTGAGAAGAACTTTGCGAGCCCAGTTTCCAAAGAAGAAGCAATTAAAATCTTTAGAGAAGCTGAAGATCAAGGTTTAGTCCATAAAGTATTCCATGTTCATTCAGATACTAATCGGGGAATAGAAGCAATATGTAATTGTTGTAAGTGTTGTTGTGGAATTATAGGGATGTATAGGGGTGGAATTGCTCCATTGCATACAATGTCTTCTTATGTTGCTGAGGTAGATGAAGAATTATGCGAAGGATGTGCAACCTGCCTCGAAATGTGCCCAATGGAAACGATCTACGCTGAGAATAATAAAGCTATCGTTGATCAGGAAAAATGTATTGGATGTGGGGTATGTGCTCATCATTGTCCTGAAGAAGCAATACATCTAAAAAGAACTGGTCCAAGAGATGTGTTAATTTCTCCAATATAAACAAAATCAAATAAATAAATAATTGTCTAATAATAGATTTGAATTTAATTTGAAATACTAAATAATATTTTTATTTCACTTTTCTTTAATTCCTTTTATTAATCACATTAAAATGAATCTAATTTATTAGTGAAAGATATTGAGTGAAAAAAAAGTAGTATTAATAGAAGAGAATGAAGAACAAACAATCACGACAATCAAGTTGAACCGTTTAGAGAAAAGAAATGCTCTAAATTGGGAAGTAATAAATGCTTTAGAAGACGCGATTGAAAAAGCAGAGCGTTCAAAAACTAGAGTTATTATTATTACAGGAGCAGCAAATTATTTTAGTGCGGGAATTGACCTAAATACGCTAGCAGGACAAGATAGTTCTGGAGAGGAGCGAGGAGCTGATCTCAATACACCACCCCATTTTCGATATCATTTAAATACTCGATTCCAACCATTAGTTGTAAAACTTGGAAAAATAGAAAAACCATTTATAGCAAGAATTGAAGGTTTTTGCTTAGGTATGGGCTTTGAGTTAGCTCTTGCCTGTGATTTCAGATTTTGCACAGAGAATGCCAGCTTTAGTATGCCAGAAGTTAAGGTAGGCATAATTCCAGATGTTTCAGGAACAACCAGACTTACTCGATTATGCGGGATATCCCATGCGAAAGATATTGCATTAACGGGAAGGACATTTGATGGCATAGAAGCATTTAGAATGGGTGTTGTGAATGGTGTCGCTAAAGATAGGGAAAGTTTAGACACATTGGTAAAGAAATACGCGGATGAATTAATTGGGAGCGCTCCCCTTGCTGTGGGGATGGGAAAAAGGTTAATTGATTCTATTTATGGCAAACATCTTGAATTCGGGTTAGAAATGGAGGGACTCGTAAACTCCCAATTATTAACATCAAAAGATTTTATGACTGGAGTAATGGCAAGAATACAAAAGAAGAAACCAGAGTGGAAGGGTAATTAATTATTATTAAAATATTATTTTCTAAATTTTATTGAAGATCCAGGTTATTTCATGAACAAATGTTGATTGCATCTTTACTTAATTGGCCAATAGATGAAAAATCAGATAAATAAAATGATAATTTGATATAAAATCAAATTTTATAAATTTATTTTATTGAGGTTTTTAATTATCGTTTCACGCATCGAGAGTGGTTGAAGCTGAATTTCCTCAGAGATCCATATCTTCTTCAATATTTCATCACGTGAAATCTCTAATCTTATATCATAAGCAATTTCTTTGTCCATCTCAATTCATTAATGAAATTACTTGTATTTAAATTCATGTTTAATGAAAAATAGACCTATAGATCTATTATTAATCCCTTAATATAAGCGATAATCGCCTCTTTAATCGGGTTTTGTACACTTTCTTCGATTTATACCTCTTTATTTAAAGATTAATAAATGAATTATAGACTTCTATTTAGGAGCTAGGAAATTATAAAAAATTAATAAAGGCAGTAAAAATATTAGAATTCGAATCTAAACTTAATCTATTCATAATATTTTATTTTTCAAACAACTATCAAATCATTAAATTAAAATTCGTGTGACTATTTATTATAACACAAGATAAATTATTTTTATAAATATAGTAGTCTGCTTAAAATTTATTTGTTAAATTGTTTAATCAACAGTTCTTTTTGATTTAGATGATAGATATTGATGAGAAAGACCTTAATAAATTAAGTATAGATAAGATAACTCAACTCTTTATGGACGTTATTAACGAGCAAAATATAGTTTTAATTGAAGGCATTGAATTTCTTGTACAGGAAAATTTCGATAATTTTGAAAAAAATTTACAGTATGTAATTGATACTGATTCAGAGGTTAAAATTAAGAAGAAATTTGAATCTAGAATATTCAAATCGAAATTAATGTTTTCTAAAAAAGATAGATTAAAGGTTTTTAATAAAATAAATGATATAAAGAATATTGGGGAATTCATGGCAAATAAACTAATGTTATATAGGGTCGTTTTCCCAGATGAGGAATTCAAATCACAAATTCAAAGTATTCTTAAATCTTTAAAATTAATTTCAAATAAAGTCTCTGATGCCGTTAAATCAATTGGAACCGATCTAAGTAAGGCTTATGATATCTGTGAAGAAGTTAAAGAAGAAAGGCGGAAAATGAGAACAGAAGAATTTCAAATATTGAATCGACTTTATAATTATGACATGGATTATTTATCAAGGACCTTCTTATATCTAAAAGAATTGATAGAAAATATAATGATGTTAGCCGATCACCTTAAAAACTTTGCGGAATACATCCAGTTTTTAGCAACAAAATATCTAATTTTTGATTAAAAATATATATTTATGACATGATATGGCTACTGATACTAATTTAATTTTAATCATAGTTTTAATAGTAATGGCGGTGGGATTAGCTTTCTCAATCGGCGCTAACGATGAAACTCTTGCTTCCATGGTAGGTGCTGGTATCCTTAAATTTAAAATAGCACTAATAGTAGGGGGCTTCGCAATAGGTGGTGGTATGATTCTTTTTAGCGGAGGTTTCGTTCCAGAAACAGTAGGTAAGAGTCTTTTAGGTGAAGGCTTAGAAGAAAAATATACTAATATTATGCTTTTAACAGTCTTGATAAGTAGTATAATCTGGTTAGTGGTAGGTAGTTTTGCTGGCATTCCCTTGAGTAGTACACATTCTTTAATTGGGAGTATAGTTGGAGTAGTTATAATATATGCAATTTTCCATGGTGGAGTTGATCTTAATACCGCATTTAACTATGATAAATTAAGAGATGTAGTGTTAAGCTGGTTTATATCCCCCTTATCTGGTTTATTAATAACCTATATTCTCTTTAAAATAAGTGTTAAGTTATTT
>JAHQWY010000154.1 GCA_029856445.1 Promethearchaeia archaeon | reverse complement strand
TTGTTATATCAAAAAAAAGAAGTTTTTATTGGTGAGATAGTAAGAGATAGGTGGAGTGCTATTGGACTTTCATTAGGAGATATATTAGGAATTGAAATTAAAAAAAGCAAAAAGATACATAAACTAAGAAAGGCCGATTCAGAAGGAGAACATTATCTAAAACCATTGGGACTAATTTTGATGAAATGGGATGAGAGGATTGGAGCAGAGCTCATATCAAAATATCCAGAAGATGTTAATGTTTCAGACAAAACTTTGATGCAAATATACGGAGCACATGAATATAGTGGTGAAAGAGGTTTAGTTTCATTAATTAGGGGTAATCTAAACGTCTTATCATATTATACTGGTCCGGAATCAGCTTATTATATCGTTCTAATTTTAAGTATAGATGATGACCCTGATATGTATGAAGGAGCAATGCCAAATATCGCGCAATTGATTCTTCAACACCTCGATGAAGATTATTATCTCCAGATGATTCCTTCGCTTTTTCAGCGTTTATCGGTTTATCCTTCTCTAACTGAAGAACAAAATTTGCTTTACTATTATCAAGATGATATCAAACGAATGGTGATTAATATCTTAAGAGATTATGGAGTAATTACGAAATCAGAGTTGACAATATGGGTAAAAGACAGTGAATTAGAGGGTATTATCGATCTAGAAGCAATATTAGCTGATCTTATTAAGATTGAGTTAATAAAAGTAACTTCAGTAAAAGGAATTCCTTCCGAGCTTATCTTTCTTACAAAAGATTTTTTCATGCTAAGGGTACCTGCTGACACATTATTCAAAGATCCTATGAGTCATGGCTTACCTGCACAACTTACAAAGATTTATCAAGATGAAGTTCAGAAATTCTTCAATGAATATCAACCGACCGAAGAGGATAATATTGAGCTTCTCTCCATTTTAATTGATCCTGAAGTATATGAAACAATCCGTTTATTGAGAACAGCAATAGTTACGATGAAAGACTTTGAAAAATTAAAAAATAAAGGAGTCAGTGATATTTATAGAGTATTAAAGAAGCTATGGGATACAAATTTGATAAAAATCTTCAAGGATGAGAATGGAACTGAATATTATACGCTCCTTACAGATTTTTATATTGATATATTTTTTCCTAAATATCTTTTAAACGTTATTAAGCGAACACATGAACAAAAATCTAAAGCAGATAAAGTGTTATTAGAATATCTCAGTTTACTTGAAGATATGTATACTATTTCAAAATCAAAAAACTAAATAATATAGTTATTTTTTCATATTTTTTTTATAAGTTTTATTTTTAGTCAATTTTCATATGAGTAAAGTCCATCTACTGTTATGTTGATTAGGTTCTTAAATATTTTGTAGAATACCAAGGAGAATCTGAAGAATATGATGAATCTCCATATCATAAAATTGTTCAAGATGACATTAAATTTATTAAAGAAATTATAGAACTCTATACCTAGAGAACTTTTAATATAACAATAAATGAATACTAATTGAATGATTATTGTTATTCAAAAGGTTTTAAAGGAAACTATGAATATTCTTACATAATTTAACTCTAATAAAAAATGCTGATTCTGATGTTTTTCCAAGAAGAAGTTATGCAAAGAATTCGATACTTACACTTCAAGATTAAAAAAATTGAAGATGCTCTTGTAAAAGAAGATGAACATTTTGCTCTTGATGATTTAAATCTAGTTTTAGAATATACGAAAGCATTAAATAATAATTATCAAAACAAAGCTCATAAAGAGATTTTAAAAGATTTAGATATTAAGAGGACATTCCAAGATCCTTTAGCTAACAAAGAAATAGAGATTCAAGACATTATGTTTGAATGTGCTCGTGCTCTTTGGGTTATGGCAAGAGCGTATTCTCAACTTTCTGAGAGGTATGAAGAAGATGGGGAATGGGAAAATGCAATAATTGCAATGACAGAATGCAGTAAAATATATAAAACATCAGCATATTTTAGTGCCGCGGTTGTGGATCAAAAGGATATGGGAGTTACACTTGATTCTGAAAATTTGGAATTAAATTCAGAAGAATCAAGGATTCTAGCTCAAAGTATTGCTGCATTACGTGAAGAAACAAATAATAACATTTATTTTGCCTCAAAATTATACTCAGGTCTTAGTTTGTTGTCAAAAAGATTGTTTTATTTAAAACAACATGAGGAAAAAAAGAAGCAACAAATAAGAGCCCAATTTCACTATGATATGGGGAAAGCTTGCCATCTTAAAGCTCGAGCTTCTTTAGAATCATCAATAACAAATATCAACACAGAAAAAGTTAAAAAACTTGAACAAAAAGCTATTTGGTATTATATAAAAGCCAAGGATATTTGGGAAGAAATGATTAAATCAATTTCACTTTCAACAGAGGAAAAAGAAGGGGTCGAATTAAATTTATCTATTGTAAATGAAAATCTTAAACAAAATGATGTTGAGCTGCTAAATTATGAAGAAGTAAAAAAGATACAAGATCCAGAACCGATAATTATTATTCCTGAAAACTTAGCTCCATTTGTACCAAAAAATGTAATATATCTAACTAAATTTGTACCTAAAGATTTAAATATCAAGAGATTTAAGACTTATCAAAGGAAAAAGTTGGAAGAAAAGATTCCTTATAGTAAAAAGGAGAAATTAATAGACCAAAAAGCGGGCGTAGTTCGAACGATAAATGAGCTGAAGTTGTTAAAAGAAAATAATGAAATAGATATCGAGAAATTTGCGGAATTAATGGAAAAATACTCCACAAAACTTAAAATGATTGAATCTGCTGTTGAAAAGTTAGGAAAAAAATTGTAATCTTTTATTAATTTTTTTATAATCTATCTTCTGACGAAATTCGTTTCTCCTTTTCAATATATTTCTTACGGTTTTCTTCTATTTCAAAATCTCTTCGAGTTTCTTCCAAGAACACTAGGTCATAAACTTCTTTGAAAACAACACTGATAATGAGTAGCTCTATCAAAATGATCAAAAAAACCATTATCCTCTCTAAGTTATGAGTATCACTAAACAAACGTGTAATTAATATAAGCGGGTGTGGGAGATAAAATAATGTAATTACACCTATTCTCTTCCCAAACTTGAAAATATTTTTATTCTCTAATTTATATATCGTTTTTAAATGTAATACTTCACCTATATAGTAAGAACAAAACAATAAGTTAGTAGAACATAATATAATAATGAATTCTCTATCTTTTACACTAAGATTAATGTAAGGTTTTAACAACATTGAACCAAGCATAAAAGAAAATGAAAAAATACTCAAAACCATCGCTAAAGATAGTAATCCATCATGGAAATCTTTATAATCTAAGGGTTTACCACCTAACTTAAAATAGTTAAAGGAATTTTAAAAGATTCAATGCATTTATAATTTAATTAATAATTTAATTTTTTATTTTAAGCAACCTTTTCTAATATATGTCTGAACAAATTGCAATTTTATTATATATTAAAAATATGCTGTCAGATTTAATTTATATCAACGGAATCATAGCAACAGAGCTAATAAAAGTGACAGAAAATACTGCTACGATTCGTCATGGTGAAGAATTTCTAAATAAAACAACTTGTCTTGCTGAACATAATCAGTTAAACAAAAAAATAATCGAAATATTAAGAAGATATCAAAAAACAACAGAGGATCTAGCGGGATTGGATTCACATGTATTAAAGCATAATAATGAATAATATTTTTTTTATACCTAATATGTCTAATAACTTTGAAAAATTTTTAGAGAAGCTTCAAAAGAAAATAACTAAAAAAGAAATTAAGGATCATAATGAAAAAATAGTTAATTTATGTTATAATCCTCAAAATTGGGGAAAACCTCCGCAAGAAAAGATAACTGTTCAAGAAGAAAGAAGAGGAGGCCCCAAAGGTTATTTTTTGGGAATATATTTGATGATAGAGAATAATTCAATCATCAAAGCAAACTATATTACTGATGGTTGTGGGGTAATGATTGCTACTGGAAGTCAAACTACAATATTAATTGAAGGTTGTTCCTTAGAGTTTGCTAAGAATTTAAATGCAGATGATCTAGATAAAGCATTGATGGGATTACCAAAAGATGAGAAACATTGTGCAGATTTAGCAATAAGTACACTTAAAAGTGCAATTGAAAAGTATAAAGCAGAATAATTAATTTTGAATAATAATGACAGAATTAATATTAGAAAACTTCGATATTCCTGTAGAATCTGATCACATAAATCTCAAGGCTACAATATATTTTACTTCAAAAACAGCTCAAAAGGCTCCATGGATAATTAATCTTGCTGGATTTATGAATCACAGACAAAGTTATCTTGTAAAATATTTTTCTGAAAAGTTTGCTAACGCGGGATATTATGTTCTGTCCTATGATTATCGTGGTCATGGCGAAACAAAGGAAGAAACGGGATCTAGATGGTATGAAATGATGCCCCAGATATTTTCAGACATTCATGTTGTTATTGAGTGGATCATTATAAATCAAAGGATTAGGCTTTTGGATGAGAAAATTATTTTGTTTGGAAGGAGTTTGGGGGGCGCAATAATTTTATCTCATGGATTTACAGATGAAAGAGCAAAAATATTAATAGCACTTAGCACTAGGTATGATTACCGAACGATTCGAGGAAGATATCCGGCAGTAGAAGAACATGAAGGGGAAAAAATCATAAGTAAAATAAGTCCTATGTCTTTTTTGAAAAATGATCCATCAAATAATGAGAGAATTTTGATTGCACATTGTAGAGATGATGAAACGGTTCCTTTTGAAAATTTATATCAAATTAAAGAACGTCTTGAACTAAATGATGAAAATGTAATTGAATTTGATTCTGGGGGTCATACATTTTCAGGACATCGTGAAGAAATTTTCAATTATTCACTTGAATTTTTAAAAAAGTTGTAAAGTGAAAAAAAAGAAATATTCATATTTGTTTATATTTAATGGTGAAAAACGATATTGAAAAAAATAGTATTAGTAGGACCAGCTTCTCAAATGCTCGGATTAAAGATAGCCCAGGAATTAGGAACGGAAGCCATAAATACTGAAGTTAAGAGGTTTCCAGATGGTGAAAATTATTTAAGAATTAACATTGAAGATGAAACTTTAATTGCTAATAAAGAAGTTATAATAATTCAATCAACTGGTCCCAGTTCAAGTGGAAATCAAAATACTCGCCTAATGGAACTTTTTATGATGATTGATTCTGTAAAACGAATGGGCGCATCGAAAGTTATTGTTGTTGTGCCCTATCTTGCGTATGCTCGTCAAGATAAAGTTTTTAGACCAGGAGAAAGTCAGTTTGCTAATGTAATTTTATGTTTAATAAATTCGCTCGGAATAGATGAATTTTATACTGTTGATATGCATGCTCCACAAATTTTAGGTGAGTGTTCATGTAAGGCTATTAACATTGATTCAATGAAACTCTTAGCAAATTATATAACATCCATAGGGGCAAATGATATTGTTGTGGTAGCTCCAGATAAGGGCGCAATGGAAAGATCAAAAGCTTTTGCAAAACATTTCGGAGAAAACGTTCCAGTAGATTTTTTTACAAAAGAACGCGATGTCAAGACAGGTGAAATTAAAATGACGGGAACACTAAGTTTGAAAGATAAAGATGTTGTTATCGCAGACGATATTATTGCTACGGGGGGAACAATGGCCACGGCGATAAAATTAGCAAGAAATAGTGGAGCCAATAGAATATTTGCAGTAGCTACCCATGCTTTATTAATAGACCAAGCTAAATTTCGTATATTAAAAGCGGGTGCAGATGAAATCATTGGCACCGATGCTATTGATAATGAAGTTAGTAAAGTTTCATTAGCAAAAATAATCGCTGATTATTTAAAATAAAAGATGAGCATTTAATTAGTAGGTTTCAATTATTTTAAGTATTAGATTTCTAGTTTTTTTTTTTAAATCCTCTATCGTCGAATTATTCTGAATCTTATAATCAGCATTTTCTATTACTTCTTTAAGACCAAATTGAATCTCTCTTTTATCTCTCTCTTTTAAATCATTCAGATTTTTTGGATCATCACTTCGGCCTCTTTCAAAAAGTCGATTAAATCTTTCCTGTTCGCTGACTATAATAGCTATAATTGGAAATTTCCAAAATTGTCTGAAAACGTTTACTTCTGAAATAGATCTGACTCCATCGACAATAATTACTCTTTCATCTTTATTTTTAATTAAATCTACACATTTTTCAGCTATTATTCCGGGACCCTCTTTTTCACGTAACTCTTTAGCCATTCTGCCGATATTTTTCCCAGAAGGTTCTAAATTTCTTTTTTTAGCTTCATTTCGAACAACATCACCCATCGTCACTACAAGACCTAAATCTCTTATAGCTTCTATAGCAGTTGTCTTACCAGACCCAGCATAGCCGACAATTGCGCAAATTTTCATTTTTGTAACAATGCTTACTAAAATAATTTATATATCTAGAATATGTTTAGATTTTATATAGAAAAAGAAATAAAATTTTTAAAATCTAACATAGCGGACAATAATTTCCTTTGTCATGAAAAAACAAAAGAAGATTACTCCATTTAACACACCGGTCTTATTAACACTAAAAGCTTATAAAAGAATCGTTGGTTATGCTATTAGATATGCTAATGATGAAATAAGTGAAAGTAAATGGCGTGAAGTATATGGAATCTTAATAGGAACAGTAGAAAATAATTCTAAAGTTATCGTAAAAGATGCTATACCCATGGTTGTAGGTGATCGTGCTGGAGTTTCTTATGAGAATAAACAGTATGTTGATATGGCTCAAATTGATGCATCTATATTCGAACGATCTGTTCAAGATGATAAAAATGATTTCATAATTGGCTGGTTTCATACTCATCCAAATTTCGGTTTTTTCTATAGTCCTATCGATTGTATGACTCAGTTAGGGTACCAAATACCAAATCCTTTTGCTGTAGGATTAGTTTTTGATCATTCTAAAAGAAAATCTAAGAATTTTTTTCTTGGTATTGCCGGTTTACGGTTAAAAGATCCTGACTTAGGAATGTCTTCTGCTTATGATTTGATAGAATTACTTTATGAAAAAGACCAAAAGATAATGGTTCAAAAGGCTGACGAAACCATCAAGGAAGTTAATAGAAATATCAACAATGTACTGAAAGAAATAAAATCGATTGATGAAGTATTACGCAAAAAAAATCTTGCTCAACTTCAGAGAAATTATGGCTTGATATTAGTTCCAAAAGAAGACATAAAAATAACCGATAATGAAGAAGAAGCTGAAGAGGATGATCGCTATTTATATGAGTGGGATCCAGATTTCTTTAAAAAATCGTATAGAATTCCAAAATTTAGAGAAAAAATAGAAAAAGCTATCTCAGAAGCTTATGATGATTTAGATAAACTAGAAAAAAATATTGATATTAATAAATTTGAAGCGAGAAAACAAAAATTATCAAAAAAAATCCAAAATATGTTAAGTAAACCAAATGAATGGTATGATGAATTAATGGATGAGTTTGCCAAGAAAATAGAAATTATAAGCCCATTCTATGAATACTTAGACACTTATGAAAGAAAAATTATAGAACATTTTGAAGAGAGAAGTTCTGAGTATTATAGAATTCTAGACGACCTTAATAACAGAGCTGAACTAAATTTAGATAATTTTTGAAACACAAAGTGATATTTGGTTTTGTTAAACTTTAATAATGTGGATAAATAATATCAAATTAAGATTTTTAGAAAAAATTTAATATAGATAAGAAATTAATAAGTATAAGTAAGCTTCTTTTTAATGAAATTTATATTTTCTTCTCGAAAGAGGTTCTTTCATGGTTAATGAGACTACTATTATCATAAGAAATAGAAGTGATAAAGATAAATCAATTAAGGATGCAATCTTTGCATTTTCCGGTGGGAAAAAATCATTACTAATTAAAGGCGAGGGTGAGGAGATAAGTACGGCAGTTGAAGTTGCTGAAATATTAAAGAATCGTATGTACCCCCGACTAGAAATTGCAAATGTTTCATTAGGAAGTCGTCCTTTTTTTGATAACAAAGATCGCAGAAGCAATTACAGAAATGTTAAATTTAACGGAAATAAAAAAGATCTTATATCGAAAATTGAAATTACGCTTCAAAGTAAATCTACTGTATAATATATGAAATCTAATTTTAAGAATTTAGGTCCTTTACTAAACGAAACTCGAACATCTGAAGTTTGCGCTCTCTGTAATAATTTCATCTATAAACGTGTTTATTTTGATGAAAATTCTAAAGAGAAGAGGAAAACCATATTCGTATGCAAAAATTGTTTAAATAATGAACATTAGATTAGTTAAAGAACGAACTAACTATTTTAATTGCTAGATTGCTTTTTTAGTTTTCTTTTCTCAAGGAGCTTTGTCCAATCAAACGCCATGATGAAGTACATTACTGCAATAGTTACTAAAAGCAAGATGGCTTCTGTAATAATACTTGATATACTATTGGATTCAATACCTTGAGCAGTAAACCCAAGTGCGATAAATATAGGCCAGCAACAATAAAATAATATAGTAAAGTTCTTACCTAACCACCCTGGAA
>JAHQWY010000153.1 GCA_029856445.1 Promethearchaeia archaeon | reverse complement strand
TTGTATTAATAATTTTAGTCTTATTCAAATGAAAAATCCCCAATTTCCATAATTTAAACTATAAAAAGGAAAAGAAATTGTATTTCTTAAAATTTATTATTCCAAAATATTATTTTCTGTAAGAGAACTAGCTTTTTTCTTATCTAATTCTCTTCTTTTTTTTATTTCTTCTCGTTTTCTTCTTATTCTTTCATAAGCATATAGTTTAGGATGTCGTTTAATATCTAAATATCCAATTATCAAAAGTATACTAGCTAATACAACATTCATAAATCCAATTAATTCATAAGAATCCAAATGTATGAAAGCTATAGTTAATCCTCCTATTTGTAAAAATGAAGTAGCAATCAACGGGGAAATTACCTGTGCTAAAGAGCGAATGTTGAAAGCTAACCCACTAACTTCTCCTTGTCTATTAGGATCAACTGCTTTGGTGATATTAGTTGAAATTAAAGGTCTCATTATCGCTAACATGAACGCAAATACTAAAACAAAAGGAAAAACCATCCAAAAATCAAATAAGTAAGGGTAAATCAGAAAAAGAACTATTGCTAATATGAATGTGAGTTTTAAAGTGCGTTTTTCTCCAAATTTTTTAAGTAAAGGTCTAATAACAATTAATCCATAAATTAAGAGCCCAGTTCCAGCAACAGCCATAACATATCCAATGACAGAAGCATCTGCTCCGTATCGTTTATCAAGCACTAATGCATAGCTTGACATAAACATTGAAGCTATTACTGAAACCAAAAAGGTTTGTATAAACCGGCTAATAATTTCTCCATTCCAAATACTACTTTGTTTGTTGGAGGACCCAAGGCTTATCAAAATTTGTTCTTTAATTTCCTCTCTTCTTTCCTTTGGCATACTTTCAACTAGGATTTTTCTTGTCATAAAAATTGTTAGAATGGATAATACACTAGCTACTAAAAATGGAAGACGCCAATTAATTACCCCTAAACTACCACCGAGTATAGGTCCTGCGATCATACCCCCAGTATAACCCACCATTATTTTTCCCATATGTGAGGCTCTAGTTTCTGGGGTGGTAACATCAGTAATATATGCCCTAATGGCAGGCATTTGACCTCCGAACATGCCATCTAAAATCCTCCCAAAAAGTATAAAATAATAAGAATTCGATAATCCTAACATAAAAAATGAAAAGGCAGTACCTCCTTGTGATATCAATAGAATTGGTTTACGTCCGTATCGATCACTTAGTTTTCCCCAAATGGGTACAAATATTAATGCAGAAAATGCATTAGATGCCATAAGGATCCCAATCATCAAATCCGATGCATGAAAATCTCGAGCAATTCCAGGTAATAAAGGCATTACCATTGAATAGCCGAACGAATCAAGAAGAATACAAAGAATAATTGTAAATAGAGCACGTTTTTGATTAATCTTAAATGCTTCTAAATAATCAATATGCTCTTGTTTACTTCTAAAATTTGAAGATGACATTTCATTACTATACCTAAAAACATAGAGATATAGACATAAAAATTATTCAATAAATTTAAGATTTCATTTAATTAAAATTTCAAAAAAAATGTCATCATTTATATTCTTTCTATCTTAGTAGATACATATTAAATCAAATCATTAACAAAGAGTGGTGAAATAATGTCTGAAAGAATTAGTTGGCATACAAAAGGTTCTTGGTATGAAGCTTGTGCCTCTGAAGGTCATTGTTCATTTTATTTTGGAAGAGACAGAGAAGAGCCCTGCAAATCATTTCAATTATTCGAATTCGATGAGGGAAACTTTGGGGATGTAGATATCAGTGGAGTATTAGCAATTTGTGTTGTTGATTTATACTCTAATAAAGTCGCTGATCTTATGATTAAGGGGGGTGAGGGAGGAGTATATATAAGCGATAAAACCACAGAAGAACAAAGAAAGTATTTAGAACCTTATTTTGTTAAAAATATTCCAGGGAATTCAATTCTTAGAAAATCTCTTGGAGTCAAATATGTTGATATTGATTTCAAAAAAGAAGAAAGTACTTTTCATGTCATTATGCCTTATGGAGAGATGAAATTATCTTATACCCCTGGACTCGATGGTAAAAATCCTCAAAGACTTGAAAATTCCCCCTTTGGTGTTTTCTTTTCTGATATAAAACTCTGTAATACTCATTTCTGGAAATATAATGATTTTGGAAGAAATTGGGAGTTTAAGAATCGAAGTGGAACTATCGCAAGTTTCGATGGAAAAGGAAGGTCAAAAGATTTTTAAAAAATAAATAAATTTTTTTTAACTAATTTTTTACTTACAAATTTGGGTAAAATTATATATTAGATTCTGTAATAATGATTATATATAGTCTATCTAATGAAAATCTAAAAAAACTCAATTATTTATCCAATATTCAAAATCTATTAAAGAGTCATGAAAAATGATGGAAGTAATGGCAATAATTGAAACAAAATCCGGAAAAGTCCAAGGTTATAGAGAAAAGGGTATAGAAATTTTTAAAGGAATCCCTTATGCTGAACCTCCTATTGGGGACTTAAGATTTCTTCCACCTGTTGCGAGAGAATCCTGGGATGGAGTGCTTGATGCTACTAAATTTGGTCCCTATTCGTATCAAGGATATATTCGAATTCTTGAAAGGTTATTTAATAAGCTTGAACCTGAAAGTGAAGATTGCTTAACACTTAACATATGGACTCCTGCTGCAGATGGTGAGAAGCGCCCTGTAATGGTTTGGATACACGGAGGTGCTTTTATTACTGGAGGGGGGGCATGGGAACTCTACAATGGTTTAGCTCTGGCTAAACGAGGAAATGTAGTAGTAGTTACCATAAACTATAGACTAGGGGCATTAGGTTTTTTATACATTCCAGATATCACTATTAATGCGGGAATACTTGATCAGGTTCTCGCGCTTAAGTGGATCCACGATAATATCGAAGCGTTTGGTGGAGACCCTGACAATATTACAATATTTGGGGAATCAGCGGGAGGATATTCTGTACTAACGTTACCAGTTATGCCACAAGCCAAAGGACTTATTCGACGTGTAATCGCCCAAAGCGCTCCTTCTATTGAGCCTGATCTAAGTGATAAAACCACAAGAGGTTTTATGAGAAAGTTAAAAATAAAAAGGGGAGACATTGATGCATTGCGTAAAATTCCTCCTGAAAGAATTATTGAAGCACAAACGGAATTTATGGGACCTGAAATAACCAATCTCATGCTTTTTAGACCTCTCATTGATGGTGATACAATCCCTAAACATCCCTTGAAAGCATTCCGAGATGGCGATCTAAAAAACATTGATTTTATGATCGGAACTAATTTAGATGAAGTAAAATTGTTTACATTTGAGGATCCAACTATCACTGGCATGGTTAAATCCCTAGGTGAAAATTCTATAATTGCTTTGCTAAGTACAAGTGGAATAGATGCTAATAAAAGCAGAGAAGTTTTAGATATCTATAAAAATGCAAGGAAAGAAAAGTTTTCAATAGAACCTATAGATTTATTAAACGCTGTTGCAACTGATGGCATGTTCCGTATCCCTACAATACGATTTCTTGAGGCTCAGTCTAAATGTCAACCTAATACATTTACTTATATGTTTACCTTTCCATCTCCCCAATTCAATGGTGCTTTCGGATGTCCTCACTTTCTAGAAATACCATTTGTATTCGACTCATTTGATACCCCTGGTATTCCTGAATTTGTCGGGAGAGATCCTGATATTGATAATCTTAGTGAAAAAGTCATGGATGCTTGGATTGCTTTTGCTCATACAGGAAATCCAAATCATGACGGACTTCCTGAATGGTCTTCATATGATAATAAAAAGAGACCAACAATGATCCTAGGAAAAGAGTGTAAAATTGAAAATGCTCCTTTTGACAAAGAGAGAGAAGCATGGGATGGAGTAAACGAAATTTAATAAGTTTTATATTTATTTTTTTTTTATTTTATTTTTTCGCTTAAGTAATAGAAAAGACTTAAAAATTGCATTATATGATTATTTAATCCTGAATGCAAAATTTATAGAAAATCTAATTTTCAAATTTTTTACCAATAATATTTATATTCTCAATCTAACTAGTACAATAGTGAAAATATATGCTAAGTACAATATTGTAAGGAGTGAGGTATGAAAATATAAAATGAAGGATAATATAATTGAATTTCCGCCTGAGTATGAAGAAATGATCAATAAATTAGAAAAACAAATTACAGATCTATTTTCTGAACTTAACTATTATCAAGCGCTTGTTACTGAAAAAGAGAATACAATTATTCGGTTAACGGCAGAAAATAGATACCTTAAAGCTCAATTGCAGGATTTACCACAAAAAATTACTCCCCCACCTTCTCCACCCCAAGAATTAAAAACACCCTCTCCTCCAAGTCAAGAATCATATACTCCTCCGCCAATATCTAAACATCTTGATGCTCCTTCTTATCCAAGTAAAAAATTGTATGTCCCACCTCCACCCCCACCTAAGAATTTACATGCCCCTTCTTCTCCAAACCAAGAATTATTGAGCCCACTACCTTCTCCGCCTCAACAGAAAGAAACAACTACAACTTCTGAAGAAGTTGCTCGTATTAATAAGAGAGTCTGCCCTGAATGTGGTGCAATGGGTTTCGCAATACAAGAAGTTGATGATAAAACCAGAGTACTTAGTTATTCTCCTCAACGGATTTACAAAAAAAAAAAAGTTTGCACTAAGTGCCAGACAGAATTTTTATAGAGTAAAACTCTATTAGATTATTTCTTAATTATATTACATTTTAAACTCTTTTTTTAGCTATTGCAGAGTCTGGTTTAACGATTTGTTGAAGCTTTTTAAATGCATTGCTAGAGGTTGAAAAAGTTTTTGCATTATATCTTTCTACTAAATCAATGAGTTCTTCATCAAATATACGTACAAACACTTCAATATGAGGATAACGAGAATTTAGCTTTGATGCTAAATAAAGTGATTCATCGAATTCAGATTCACGTTTCCAGCAAATAAATGCTTGGGCAATTTCGTCTAGATTTACATGGGAACGTAGGTCACTTAAAAAATAAGCTAATTCATTGATAATGTGTAATCGTTCATTAACCACAAATTCAATGCCATCATGTTCATCATCAAAAAGGAATATTTCGCGTTCTGGTTGAAGAGAGAGGGTATAAGCAATTCGATGGGTCAAAGAATCACGACCTATTACAATAATATTACCTGTCTTTCCCTTAGTCCACTCTTTTATCCCGTCCATTGCCCATTTTGATGTAGAAAATGAAAATGCATTTAATGGGGGTTGCCTGAGATATTCTTGTACATGATCTTCGAATGCACGGACGTATATTGAGCATTTATCATTCATTTTTCGGACTTTCTCTGTACAAATTATCGCAATTCTAACATCATCGACAGTGATAAAAACCTCTTTTGCATTTTTTACATTTGCGAATTCTAGATTAGTTGTTTCAGTAGGGTCTCCAACAACTACAGGTCTTCCAGCACTTACTAAATCTTCTACTAATTCATAATGATCCTCTATAAGATTAAAATGTTCTTTATTCTCGATGCAATATTCTATTATTCTTTCAGAAAGATGTTGATAACCTATTACAACTACATGATTTCTCTGGTGTCGAGCAAGAATTCTACTCGTAATAAGGGGATTATACTTTTGCAGTAATTCACCCATGATAAATCCAAAAAAGATTACCTCTAACAATATTGGCCAAATTATGCGATAGAAATTAGCTAAATCACCTGAGGGGCTAGGGAATCGTACCGTCAAGGAATATAAGAATATTTCTCCTAAATGATCATCGGGTTCTGTAAACAAGAAAAATAAAAAGCCAGAGAACCAAAATAAGAAGAAAAATAAGAATTGTATTCTGTATTGCTTAAGTTTCAGATGGATTTCAATAAAAAAGTTTATTATACTCATAAAAGAAAATAAACCATTTCAGTATAAAAAAGATTTGAAATTCTATTCTAGTTCATGGTTAGAAGTGTGCAATTCATAAGTTTTTTAACTATACAAAGAAGATTATAATATTAAAACTGATTAAAATGAAAATCCAAAGTGAAAATATATGGTAATTAAGACAAATATAACTGAAATGTTTGGGATAAAACATCCCATAATTTCTGCGCCAATGGGTCCCTTTTATACAACTGAGTTAACAGTAGCTGTTTCTGAGGCAGGAGGTCTTGGTGTACTAAGTAATACGGGTTTAATAAGTGAATATGAAGCAGGTAGAAGCCCTGTGAATATAATGAAAGAGAATATGAAATTTGTAGTTGAGCACACTGATAAACCCTTTGGTTTTAACATTTTAGCTTCAAGGGTTGCTCCATCTGCCTCAGCTCTGGCCAAAGATATTCCTAAATTCATTATGGAAAATCCAAAAATTAAGGAACAATGTATTTATGCTGTAACCAGTGCTGGATCGTCGAAATTACTCCCATCCTCAAGATCATTCCAAAAATTAAGAGAGTCTTCAAATATTAAGCATTTTCATGTTGCTCCCGCTCTTTGGTTGGCTGATAAATGTGTTGCTTCGAATGTAGATGGCATGGTCATAACTGGGAATGAAGGTGGAGGTCATCAATCTTATGAACGAGTGACATCATTAGTCTTACTCCAACAGGTTACACAAAAATATCCAGACATACCCATCGCTGCCTGTGGGGGTTATGCAACTGGTCAAGCACTCGCAGCGGCTTTGGCTATGGGTGCTGGAGCGATTGTAATGGGCTCACGGTTTATAGGATCAAAAGAGAGCGAATTTCATGATGCAATAAAGGGTGTGATACCGCCTGCTAGAGCTCAAGATACTGTTTTGGTAACTGGTGGATTTGGTCCAATAAGGCTCTGGAAGAATAAATATTCTTTAAGCCGTGGCCTTGTAGCTAGCAAAGAAGAAAAGATGGCTCAAGAGGCCGCAACTACTCCAGAAGAGATGGTTGAGCAATCAAGAAAATATGAGCTTGCTTATCGAGGAAACATCGAGGATGGTGCTGTTCTTTTAGGACAAAGTATTGGAATAATTAACAGCATCGAACGAGTACCAGACATTATAGATGACATTATTAAGACTGCAGAAAAACGCATAAAAGTGATCTCCACCTATTTAGAATAAAAGATTTTGTTAAATTTGGAATTTTTTTTCAATTTTTATGATATGAAATGAAAGGAGTAAAAAACCGATATGAGTAAATTTCAAGATTTTTTAGACAAACATTTCCATCAGATCTTTAGTACTACTCATTTTTTCTATACAGTAGCATTTCTATTATCATCTTTAATAATTGCTTTAATAAGTCTTATTCCAAATGCAGGAAATACTATCCTATTTTTAGCTACAACATTTTCACTGACATTTTTTTTTTTAATGTATGAAGGTCTCATCTCACAATTGGATAGGTATCTCTTTTCACCAGAAAAAAAATTTGATCGAAAGAAGTTAATTTGTTTTTTAATAAACTATTTCATTGCATTTTTCATTATTCTTCCGTACTTCTTAGCTGGTAAATCTAATCAATTATTGATAGATTTCCTTGGATGGGATATAGCATTACCCATAATTTTTATTACTATTTATTTCGGGTGGAATCTAGTTCAAATTTTTTATCTAAGAATTGGCTTCGAAAACATTTCTGTGAAGGTTAATGAGAAGGTAAATTATAAATACGGCACTTCAAGGAAAAAAGAATTAATTGAAATTCTCATTCTAATTATAGCTCTGATTATCCCCATTTTAATACAATTAGGAACTTTTTTTGGGTTTCTACCTGAATTCACTCCAGAATCAGGAGATCCTACTGAACCCTTAATATGGTATACTGTTTCGAATATAATCATAATTCTGATAATCTTTATTACTTCTTGGCGCCTTGTCACACTATTTATTAGAAGCAGAAATATTAATTCAACCAATTCCTATTCTTCAATTTTTTATATTCTTTTATGGTTAATAATATGGTTCAGAACTTTTAGTTTCTTTAGCGCTATGCAAGGTGTAGTTCAAACTACAACCGAATTGGAAATACTAACAAGATTTATTGATATTTTACTTATGGTGCTTACAGCTTTCATGGTCTTAAAAAGTTTAGGAGATAAAATCTATGACTCTATAATTTTCAAACCAAATAATATTGCATTCTTCCTTTTTTCATTCACCTTATTGTATATTGGAGGACAAATTATTTTAATTACGGGTGTAGGCTCTCTTACAGGTGTTTTTGCAGATAGAAACCAAATTAGTCTTATAAATAACTTTCTAATAATTATTGTAACTGTTAGTTTTTATTGGTGGTATTCTGAACATTCTTTAGAAAGAAAGGGATTCATTATTAGAAAACACTTCTATCCTGAAGATGTCATATCAATCATAAATAACTTTAAAGATTTCTTAGAGACTAGAGAAATTTTGGATTCAAGTAAAATTGGAGATACTGAGGTTCAGGAATTTCTAGATTCAGAAAAAATTCAGATTCCAGTTAAGGAAATATATGAAGAAAAGTCAGAATTTATAGATGAAGAAGCTGAAATTAATTCTGAGAATTTAGAATTGAGGGAATAAATGTAGAATTATGCCAGAGCTTCCCGAAGTAGAAACATTCAAATTATATTTGGATAAAACCTCTCTAAAACAAGAAATTAAAGACGTTAAATTAATCGATATAAGAGTTTTAGATGTAGATTCTTCA
>JAHQWY010000152.1 GCA_029856445.1 Promethearchaeia archaeon | reverse complement strand
GTAAATAAGGAGAATGCCCAAATACATTGGATTCCTCACATATCTAAGAATTCCCTGCGTTATTAATGAATTAGGTGGTTGATGGGATTTAAACAATGCCCGATGAGAGAGATTTATAAAAATTAGAGCAATAATGAATACTATAATACAAATCGACAAACGTACAAGAAATGGAATATAATTGTTTAGGAAAGTCGATATTCGAAAAATGTTTGAATCTAAAATCCAGATTAAGAAAAATATCAATGGTAATACAGTATGATATATATGTGCGTGAGGTATTTCTCTCTCATGACCTTTATGTTTTTTTACCTTCATCTTAGACCAACTATCTTAGAATTATTATTATTTTAGGTTTTTCCTTTATCTTTATATTAATTTTTAATATATATCAATTTTTTACATTTTTTTATAGTTTCTTCATACCTAAAACAGTGATCCAGCCTTCATTATGTTCTTCAAAAATTTGGATATTAAAAAAACCAGCTTTTTTCAAAAATTCTCTGTACTCCTCTGGAGTATGAATAGAAAAATTTCCTAATTTTGCCCATTTTTCAGCTCTTTTTCTTTTCTTTTCATTATTACATATATACCCTTCATTTACTAAAATCAAACAACCATTTGGTTTAAGAACCCTATAAATCTCTTTTAATACACTTATTAAATCTGACCAGAAGTAATATGCTTCAAAACCAGTTATTAAATCGAAATAATTATCATTAAAAGGTAATAAGGACGCAGAACCGTGGTATAATTCTACAATTCCTTTATCAATATATTTCTTATTAATTTTTGTACATATAGAAACAGCTGTTTCTGAATAATCAATTCCATAAACCCTTCCATCTGTTATTATTTCAGCAAAATGTTTTATATTAGCTCCACCACCACATCCAATATCTAGAATAATATAATTTGGTTCTATTGAAAAATTTGATAAACCCCATTTTGCTAACTCAGCATGTCCTTTATTCATACCTTTTGCTATTAATTTTCCTAGTGTGCCATTAGGTTTTCTAACTTGATTTAATAAAGTTTGTTTAAAACCCATTTTTTCATCCTTTGATAAAAATTCTGTTCAATTTTGTAATTCTATTTAATTCCATATAATAATCCCATAGTTTTCAATTCAAATTTTAATAAGTTAGGCATCGGTATCTCATAAGCGCTTTCAATAAAACTAACCTCATGGACTCCCCATTCCTTGATTTGTCTTATTAAATCTTCAATAGTCCCAAATTTTTTTTGATTTTTCAATGTATCCTGGAGAGAAAATGCCCCTCCTTTTCTCAAAACACGAAATGACTCATTTAAAAGCTTTTTTTTATCTTTAATATCTCGAACTTCATGATATACAAAATTACTTACAATAGCATCAAATTCACTATCTTTAAAGGGTAACTTGGAAGCACTAGCTTTTTGAAATACAACTTGATTTTCCACCCCTTCGATTCTGGCATTTTTTTCGCACTTTTTTTTGGAATAATTCCATAATTTTCCCCAATAATCAATTCCCCATACAGCGGATTGAGGAAATTTTTTCGCAAGCTCTATTGCTAATGGTCCAGCTCCAGTGCCAATATCAAGTACTTTTCCCTTCCCATTCCAAGGTAAATTTTGGATAACTAAATACCAAACCTTATATTGTAATCTTTTATTATGTGCTGAGAATTGATAATATAAATATATTAAATAACAAAAAGGCAATAAAAGAAATCCTGCTATTATCCATAATATTATTCTAATTAATAGAAATATTGGTAAGAACGATGGTATTAAAAGGATTATAATAATACCTAATAAGGCATAAAATAAGTTTAAAGGTACCCAATTTCCATAGTTTGCTGACTTTTTAATATATTTTCACCCGTATTAAATGAACTTGTTATAGAAAATTATTCATTGTATTTAAAGTTAGTCATACCTAATTTAATAAAATAAATGTTCTAGAGATTTAGAGAAGGAAGCCTTTATATTATGAATTATAAATCTTTAATAGAAAATTGATATCTTGTTTATTAATTTATAATTTATAGCTAAAATTTTAAACTTTATACTATGATTGATAAACAAATTCTTAGAAAAAATATTACATATTATTATGCTACCAATAGAAAATTTTTAAGAATAATTTTTAATTAAGTAAGAAATCAAATCTATATTATCAATTCTGAACAGATAATTAAATAAAAAAACATTTGTGAATAGTTATGCCGCAATTCAAGATAGTAACTTACATTTTACCAATGAAAATTTCGAAAAAAGATTTCCAACCATACGAATTTGAGGAAATTATGAATAGACATCTGCAAGATGGTTGGAAGGTTATAAATTGTGAATCTATTTATCTTGGTGGTGTCAGCCCAGAAAATGGTATTCACTATACAGCATATCTAATTAAGGATTAATTATTTAACCTAACCTTTTTTTTTTTAATAAATAGTAATAACTTAAAATAAAGATTTATGATTTATCTATGAATTTAGAACAAGCAAAAGAGATTATGGGAGATGAATTTTATAGAGACGCTAATTTTTTAAATTCCATTATTGATCAGTTAAATTTGCCCAAAGATTCTAAAATCTTGGATGTTGGTACGGGACGGGGTCATATGGCAATAATTCTTGCTCTTCAAGGCTATAATGTTATAACGGGAGAACCTGAGGGAACCTTTTGGGCTGATTGGGAGTCTTCTGCAAAAAAAGTCAATGTTGATCATATGATTACGTTTATACCTCTAAATGCTGAAAAATTACCTTTTGAAAGTAGCAATTTTAATGCAGTTTTTCTTTATGCAACATTTCATCATATTGGTAATAAAACAGGTGCTTTAGTAGAACTAATGCGAGTCTTGAAAAATAATGGAGTTTTGGTAATTATAGAATTTACAGATGATGGTGTTGAATTATTAAGAAAGAGATGGAAGGGGCATCCGGATGCTGTGGATCCACGTGATTACTCAAAAGATTTAAATCTTAAATTAAAAGTAATAGAAAGTGAATATTTAAATGCATATCTTTTTAAAAAACAACAATAACCAAGAATGAAGGTAATATATAGTGGAAAATAACATACCTTATAATCTTACCTTAAAAAATCCTATAGAACAATATGCTGAAGTACGAGAGAGTAGTATACATGGTTTAGGATTATTTGCAAAGAGATTAATACCAAAAGGTACAGTTTGGTGGCATGCACGGCAACAGGATGTTTTGATTATAACTAAAAATCAGTTCTTAATGCTTGATACACCTCCTAAAACACCATTGATAAAGAATTATATAGAAATTTTACTCACATATGCATATTATGATGAGATTCTTGATGCTCTGATCTTTTGTTTAGATGATTCAAAATATGTTAATCACTCAGATAAACCCAATACAGGTACCATTGAAGAACATGCATTAAATGCCATTTCTAGAAGAGATATTAAGCCGGGTGAAGAAATTACTGAAGATTATTCAGCTTATAGTTTATGTAATTGGTTAAAAAAATATAAAGAATTTTTTGATCCTTCTTGTTGGTAGATGATAGCATTTAATATTATTTAAAAAGATGATATTAGAACTAAAATCCCTACAAGAATAAATATTGTTGTAGAAATTAATTTTAAATAAAGTTTAGGTACTTTCCGGGCAATAAATGCCCCCAAAAGAATCCCAATCCATGCTACAGAGATTAAAGCTAAAAAAGAACCTATCCATACTTCAATTGGAGCATTATAGATTGAGGCGAGAGAAATAGTTAAAATTTGGGTTTTATCTCCTAATTCCATTATAAAAATATAGACAAATCCAGCTATGTATGGATTATTCTTCAATTTAGTAAACTGAATTGATGAATTATCTGGTTTGTCTATAGAATTATCGGGATTTTTTGAATCATATTTTTTATTTTCTCTTTGTTTTCTCTCAGAATAAGCTTTTTTAAGATTTAGTGCTTCTATAATTCCTATTAATATAAAAATAACTCCAGAAACAATTGATATTATGAAAAGAGGGATAAATTTTGTAATAACGGTGCCAAAAAATACACCAATGGTAACTAATATTACAAATCCTAACGATACTCCAATGCCAACTTTATAGAATTTGTTATATTCTAATGCAAGATTAAAAACAATAAGTTGAGTTTTATCCCCTAATTCTCCAATAAATAAAATGCCATAAACAATTAAGATGGTAGCAATATTCACATTATTATTAATTTATAAAGATTAAAATCAGTTTGTAAATCAGGATAATGATTTTTTTACATATATATATAACCGAATTAAAAAATTGAAGGTAAGATAAGTTTTAGGTCGTATTTTGCAAATGTTTCAATTATAAATATTAGAAAAGAATTATTGGATATATACAATTTTGATTTTAAAATTAGAGATAAAAAATGATTAAAAATAAAATTCCTCCGGGATGTTATGTATTTCCTGCTCCTGTTGTACTTGTCGGAGCAAATGTAAATGGTAAAGCCAATTTTAATGCAATTGGATGGGTAGTTGGTCTTGAGTTCACTCCTGCTTTAATATCTATTTGTTCAAATCAGGCACATTATAATAATATCGGCATAAAAGAGAATAAGACTTTCAGTGTTAATACACCAACAGTTGATATGGTAGAAAAAACCGACTATTGTGGTATAAAATCAGGTAGGAGAGTTGATAAATCCGAAGTTTTTGATGTCTTTTATGGTGAATTAAAAACTGCACCGATGATCAAAGAGGCAGCGTTAAATCTTGAATGCAAACTTATTCATACAGTAGATACAAAAGAAATTTCAGACACTAAAATGGGACATGATCTCTTTATTGGAGAAGTAGTACAAGCTTATGCTGAGGAAAAATATTTATTGAATGGGGTACCAGATTTAGAAAAGATTAAGCCTTTTGTATTATCAGGCTCAAGAAATCGACAACGATACTATAATATCGGTGAAGAACTTGGTATAGCATGGAGCATAGGGAACAATTATAAGAAGGAATAGAAAAAACATTTTTTTTTTAGATTTTTTTCTTTTTGAGAAAGCCTTATTAATTATCGAAGAACATAATATTTCATATTCATTTTATTTTATACTGACTTTTAAGGAAATTAATGATATAATCCTTTACTTTACCTCTGTCAGGTAAACTTGCTACCATCCCATATATGGCGGCATCTCCCTCAGAAGAATTTCCTGGATTTTCAACGACCTCTTTAACAGAATCTCTAAGATCTTTGAGAAATGTATCAACAATTTGAGAATGGTGGGGATTAACCATCATATGCAGGGCATTGGGGAATTGAATTCGATCTAAATGCCATCCTTTTTTATCCATTACGTCTCCTAAATTGTATATATCAATCTTATCGGAAGTAAAAGAAAATACACTCATTACAGGTTTGCCAATAATGTATAACTCGGGTATTTCATTAATCCCATTTATTAATTTCTTTGAAGCATCCATGACAATCCTAGCTAAGTTCAAATAACCATCAATCCCCAAAGATCTCATTGCCGCCCACGCAGCTGCAATTGCTCCTCCAGGACGAGTTCCTCTCATACCCGGTGAAATATAAATGCCACCTGACCAATCTGTATATACAGAAAATTGATATTTCCAAACTCTTTCTTTACGATATAATATGGTTGATGCCCCTTTTGCACCATAACCATATTTATGTACATCAGCAGAAATAGATGTAACACCCGGAACCGTGAAGTCAAAATCAGGAACTTCATACCCAAGCTTCTTAACAAAAGGAAGCATAAAACCACCAAGGCATGCATCAACATGCATTCCGATTCCACAAGATTGAGCGATTGGTGCAAGATTTGAAATTGGATCGACAACACCTCTCGGAAAATCGCAAGCAGAGCCTACCATAAGGATTGTATTATCATTAAGCGCTTTTTCCATGGCTGTTACGTCCGCTCTATGAGTCTGATCATCCACAGGTACTCGAATGCATTTTACGCCAAAATAATCAGCACCTTTATCGAAAGCGGGATGAGCTGAACTAGGAAGAACCATTTCGGGTTTCTTAATGTGAGGAAACTTGTCTCGTGCCCAATCTCTATATGTTTTTATTGCCATTAAGATGCTCTCAGTTCCCCCAGAGGTCATACTTCCGCAACATCTCTTATCCCCATTGAATAAATCAACAGTCATGGAAATAACTTCTGTTTCAAATTTCCTTAGACTTGGAAAGGCCATAGGACTTAATGCATTTTTTGAGAAAAACATTGTATAAGCTTTTTTCAACATCTCGGTGTGCTTATCTGTAGCGTGATAAACTAAGCTCCACACTTTGCCTTCTCTCCAATTTGTATCTTCTTGGCGAAGCGCTTCCATTTCTCCCATCAAGTCTTCTTCAGGAATACTGTTATCAGGTATAACTACTTTAGGTCTAGCCATTTTTTTCACTAAATCAATGTAATCTCTTTACTATTACATTTATTACTTAAATAATAAAGAAAAGTGCAATGAATTTTTAAACCCTTTTATCTAATCTGTTCACATTTAAGTCAAAACTTCATTGAAAAGTAGTATTTTCAAAAATAAAATTGATTTAGTAAGGGAAAGTCATTGTTTTTCCTATTATACCAAGATAACATTTCTCTCTGAATTGAGTTTTAAATACTTTAATATTCTTTGTGCAATGACATAAATTAACTGAATAAATATATGGTTTTAAGATGTTAACATCTTCATCACTGAACTTAAATCCATGAAAGCCTCCAATTAAATGTAAGGGCTTATTATCAGGTATCCCAATTAATTCTCGGTCATTTAGAAAATAATTTAATCCTGGATGGCAACAACCAGATATTAAAATAAACGAATCCTTAGTTTTAATGTAGCAAGCTTGTTCATAAATCCCACCATAATCAGGAGACATATAAGCGTTAGTTATGTAGATTTGGTTTCCTATATCCTTTATTACTCCTCCCTCTTCAACAAAAATCATATTTTTGTGAGGAAGTGAATCTCCTACTTTTTTTACTGGTTTTTTCCAGTACTTATGAACATAAACAGGGACATCTGGGTTATATTTTAATATTCCTGATAAACCATTGGTATGATCATAATGATTATGACTTAAAATAACAGTATTAATCTCTGGGGCACTAATACCATAATTAATTAAATTTTTAAGTAGAACATCCTCTTTTGTACCAGTATCAAATAATATTTTTTGATGATCTAATTCAATTAACAAGGAAAATCCAAAAGATTTAATGTATCCTGGTTCAGCGCCATTTAAGTCATCAACAATTATAGTTAATTTGACAGCCTGCATTATGAAAATTTTTATGTCTTTTTTTATGTTAAAAAAAGGAGGATATATTATGAATTTAACTCAATTTTGTAATATTATAAATTTATTTTATGATTATGTTAAAGTATACTTTTTTTTATTTAAGAAATATTATAATTTCTTAGAATGGGTTTCTTTACTTACAGTTTTTATGACTTCAAGAATTTTAAGATTTCCTTTACAGTATTTATGCACATGTGTAAGTTAACTGATAGTCTAGTTGGTTTCTGGAGCGGGATTTTTAATTATTTAAACAAATAGTAAAAGTTTTTTATCATATTTAATTTACATTTTGAGTAGAAATAAAGTTTGATTAAAAATGGCAGGACTTACTTATTCTGTAGCAGAATTTAATACTATAATAACAATGCTAGGATGTTTATGTGCAACCGTACAAGCAGCCACAGGAGTCTATGCATTTCATTATAAAAAAAAAAAAGCTCTATTAAAGACTAATGATGTTTTATTCAGGTCTCATAGGGCATTTGGGAGTTTTGCAACTACTTTATATTTTCTTGGATTATTTGCTGGAATGGTTGGATTTTTTGGGGGAATATTTTTTGGAGAACCGCCATTCGAAGGTACGGATTATAGTTACAATTTTCACGTGTGGCCTAATTTTGCTATTTTAGCAATAATAGTTTGGAAGACTTATCTCTCCTATTTTAAGAAACCTTCTATTTATAAAAAAGCTAAGTGGTTAGGAATTGCTACATTCTTAGGGTGGGCTTATCTTTGGATTACTTCTGCATTTTCTTATTATCTAAGGACAATACCACCGAATGAGCAACATGAGCCACCTAGGTATTTATTACCTATTGAATTATTTTGGCTTCAAGTAATAATTCCATTTATAATTGGAATATTCTTAGGTTTATTGATTTTGAGATCTGCTGATAGAATAGAAAAAAAAAAGATAAATAAGTAAAAAAAAAGATATTTTAATATTTCTTTAAATGTATCTTTGATCGAGATTAGTTTGAAATTGTACATTTAAATGTGTTTGATTTTGAGCTTGATATCCTCCTCGTTTTGATACCAAGTAGAACTGCACCAAAATTCCATTATGTACCAAAGTAATTCCTCGCCATTTATTGTCATCAGTATTAAAATCAACTACGTTTCCAAGTCCAACTCCTTCTCTTTCAGTGTAATTGCATTTAATATTTAGTATAGTATTAATTAAATCAATATGAAAATCGATATTTTCATTTTTACGTGGCTTTTCTTTAAACCTTAAAGCTTCAATTGAGAATGCTTTTAATATGTCCTTACTCATTATTTTCCAAGCTTGTGGGTTTGCGTAAAATTCGATACCAATAAATTCACCATTAATAAAAACAGCTATTCCACATTGATTTTCTATGTTTTCAAAGTTTTTCCATATTTTATTAATTTCCTT
>JAHQWY010000151.1 GCA_029856445.1 Promethearchaeia archaeon | reverse complement strand
GAAAATATAGAATTTCTGAAGAAGTATGATGTGATAGAAGAATTGAATTATGATAATGAAACATATATTGTATTAAAGACAAATCTTCAGATAACTACCACCTTTCCTGAATGGATGAGAAAGTTATTGCCAAAAGAAAGCTAACCAGTTGTTGTAAAAGAAAGATAATGCAAAATTTAGAGGTATCAATAATTAAAAAAGAAATAGAAAGAATTTAATGATAAATCATTAGATTTTTATGATTCAGATAATTCTAAATAAAAAATGATAATATAAAATCATACTTCTAAAGAAAAATAATATCGTAATTTAAAATGCTTGATGGAGAAGAATCTAAACAGGATTTAAAAATCCTTTTAGGTTATATGGGAATTGAAATTTTATTTGCTATCGATAAAGGAGCAAAAAATTTCGAGACTATTAAGTTATTTTCAGGTCTACCAATTTCATGTGTCAAAGGAAGAATTCCTGTATTACTTGAATTAAATCTCATTAAGATTGTAAAGAAAGAATATATTTTAACAGAAAAGGGAAAGGATCTAAAAAATCAGTTAGATTTAAATATAGATTAATTAGCAAATGTAATTTCATTTGATATACAAATTTTTGGAGAAAAAATCAGATTGGGGCGACAAGTATCATCACTAAGAGCATTAGTTCTTATTGTCATAAGTTCATCATATTTTTTCTTATGGTATAATTATTTTTATTCTTTAATTTTTTTATGATTGAAAATTCATTTAATTAATTTTCTTGTTTGTTTTGATTGAATTCATATCGTTTCTGATCTCTAAATTTTCTTTCATAATAACCTGGTTTCTTAAAACCCCCATGTTTATTAATAAATTCATTTAGTCCTTCCTTTTTCATAATTTGACTTTTATAAGAATTATAATCACTCTTAGATAATTCTTCTCGGTTTAATAAATAATCTAGAATACTGAGGGCTTCATCGATGGTTGTACATCTTCTTATAAAGTCTATAGCCCCTGGGTTCACTAGTTCTTTTGGATGATCTTTATTAGATTTTAAGTCTCTTGTATTTGTTTGAGAATTAATTGCATCTATTCTAACTGTTTTCTTTTTTCCAGCTATTTCACTTATTAAATGAGGAAACCTTTCATTAAATTGATTCTTATCATACATTATTGTTAAACCATTTTCTTCTCTAATAATAGGCTCTTTAGTTTCTTTTTTTTTATCTTTTCTATTATGTTCCATTAAAACTTTCCTTTAACCATAGATAATTAATTATAGAATAATTATGAAATATAATAAAACTATTGCTTAATAAGTAAAATAGATGTTCTTATCATAATCTTGATTTATGATATTATACTCACATATAATCTCATGTTATTTACCATAAAAGTAATAAAATATGCTTGTTTTTAATTAATAACAATTTATGGAAGTGCTAGTAAAAATTGAAGTCTGGATACCGTTATGTAAAAGAAACTTTTGAGAAACATGAGAAAGGATATCAAACACCACATTGGCAACGTGGTATTGAATATCGAAAAGGTAGATCTATTCAAAGGGTTGAAAGACCAACTAAAATTCACCGTGCGAGAGAATTGGGGTATAAAGCTAAGCAAGGATATATTGTTGTAAGAGCAAGAATTCGAAAAGGAGGTATGCATAAAACACGTCCAAAACGAGGCAGAAAACCAAGAGCTATGGGTCTTTCTAAATATACGACAGGAAAGAATCTCCAATGGATTGCTGAAGAAAGAGTTCAAAGAAAGTATCCAAATATGCAAGTATTAAATTCCTATAAAATTTACGCTGATGGTCGACATTGGTATTACGAGGTAATTTTAGCAGATCCAAACCATCCTGTAATCAGATCTGATCCAAAGATTAATTGGATCTGTGAATCTCAACATAAAAAAAGAGTTACTCGAGGATTAACCTCTGCTGGAAAAAGAGCAAGGGGATTATATAAGAAGGGATGGGGTTCTGAAAAATCTAGACCCAGCATTAGAGCCAATAAGGGTCGGGGTAAATAAATATATTTTATATTTACTTAATTTTAATTTTTCTTTCAAAAATTCAATGAAAGAAATGAGATTAGATATAATCAAAATCGTTAATGAAATAAGTTTAAACCATTCATTCATTTTAGATCATTCTATTTTTAATCATTGAACTAAGGATAATAATTTTAAAATAAAGGGAATTTTTCTAAATCTTAAGAAAGCGAAAAAATAAAGCGGACCCGGCAGGATTCGAACCTGCGACTTTCAGATTAGAAGTCTGACGCCCTATTTACACGGTTATTATAAAGAAAAAACCACCAGGCTAGGCTACGAGTCCTTTTTATATTTAATTAATTATTTGAATCATATATTATCTTTAAATTTTTTTACATTGAATCCACGTCGACTCGGGATTAAAAAATAATCGAAAAAATACAGATAGGTTTTCATTAATCTATGAGTGTTTAATCTTCAAACATAGAGAATTTTTAATATATATAATCTCTCCTACCCTCTATAATTTATAATTTCAGTTTTAATCAACTAAATTTTATTAACTAAATTAATAAATTATTAATATATTTCATTTAATAGTCATAATTCTTAAATTAAATTTAAGACCAATAATGCATTTAATATCTTGATATAGTAAAATAAAGGAGAATATCAATCTTGCTCAAGAAAAAGGTTTTCATCCATCAAAACATTCCTTATGCCTTTAATTGGAACAAAGAGCACCATAAAGAAAAATATTCTCAAATAACAGCAAATCGGATTGAACTGAATAAACTTAAAGAATATTTTAAAATAGTTTATAAGGGAGTTATACCAAATAACTTATTTAATTCTCAAAATCTTCCGAGGGCTTCACAATTTAAAATAAAAGGGATAAAAACTGCATTTCTTAGAAGTTTTAGTAAGAAATTAATTAGATCTGGTAAAATTCAGTATCGAGATTCAAATTCCAAATTATCGCAATATGTTCAAAAAGTTTTTGATAATTACAAATTAAATGGTATTAATAGAGTCCCTGGACATGAGCCAATTCTAAAAAATATACTCATTAAAGATAAAGATTCAATAGCAATTGAAGTTCCAATTTGGAATGAAATAAATGGTAAGATAATAACAGGACATATCGATTTGCTCCAAGTTGAAAATGATTTAGTAAAAGTAATTGATTATAAACCAGAAGGGAATTTTTTACTCTCATTACCGCAAGTCGCTATATATGGATATTTATTAAGATCTAGACTAAACATTCAAAAAATCAGATGTATTTCTTTCAATAAGGATAAAACTTGGGAATATGATCCTGATATTTTACAATCAGAAATAAAAGATTATTTGACAAGAAATCAAATAAATGAAAGACCATGGGAAAAATATTTGTATTATTGTTGAATTAAGAGTTTTCTTCTTTTTTTTTAGAGGCTTCGAGTTCTTCTTTAGATTTTAAATATCCTCTTAACAAGAAATAACATAGAAATAGAGAGATAGCTTCTACAATTAAACCAAAAAAAGTGATTACAGTACCATCAAATTCTAAATATCTTAGCATTATCGCAACTCCAAGACCTGAAGAGGCTAAGATAAACACTATAAAACCTCTGATAATATCTATAAAAGAATTCTTTATATAAATTAATTCTTTCTTGATCCAAGAGGTTAATGAAGACATACGAAATCTAATATTTTTTTAAATAAATTAAATAAAGAATATTTTAATATCTTTTTATTTTGATATAAAGTCTTTTTAAATCCGTTTCAAGATTTTTATTTCATTTTAAACTTAGAATATAGTGCTTTATCTAACATTTTTCCTATTTTTTTAGCTACTTGACTAGCAATCTCATATCTTTCTCCATCAAGAAGATCTGGTTTATCTTTTATAGATTTTGGGTCACTCACTCTTTTATTTAATACATCAGTAGATATATTACTTACTATTTTTTTTATTTTCTCTAGATCAGGTAAATTTATTTTAGGTTCAAATGTTTGGATTTTTTCGACTGCAAAATTAAAAAATTGACTCATTAAATCAATTGGATCTCCTCTTAGTTCACTATGAAGTTTAATATTTTCAGTAGCATTTTTGGAATCTTTTTCTTGCCAATACAACTGATTCGGGTTGATTCCAGGGCTATTAATTCTCATAAGAGAACTAGTTATTCTTCTTTCAATCCAATTTAATGTATTCAGTTCTTGTTTTGCACGAATTTTTTGTGCTTCTACGACCTTTTCTTTCTTTTGTTCTTCAATCTTTTCTTCTACTTCTTTTTTCCGTGCTTGCTCAATCTTCTCCAATCTTTTTATAATATCAAATCCAACGCAGTAAGAGATTGGTGAAATTAAATCAGGCTTTAACTTTAACGGTATAATATCTTTATAAATCTCACTATCGTTGTTTTTCAACTGTAAAATTCCCTCTTTTAAAGAGGATTCAATTAATCGAGCTAAAATAAAGCCATTGACTAAGAATGGTTGATTGGATGCATTTAAAACTACGACTAATTCTTCTTGCCTCTTCTTAATTCTTTCTATTATTAGTTCCTCCAGTTTAATCCTTACCCATTCTTCTGATTCTGTAGTACCAACAATTTTTTTTATTGCTAGAAGATATAATGATCTATCATTTGAAACTTTAGAATAGAGTTCAATTATTCTACTAAGTTGCCTTAGAATTTTAGATAAAATATAGAAGAAAATATCTTTCACTATTTCATTAATAATTTCTTCAAAATCTAAGACGAGAAGAATTTGAGAACAGTTTTTCAACTTCAATTCACCCAAGAACACCTTATCAATAACTTGTTTTTTTTTTGATTGTCCTGGATTGTTTTTTTGGTCATTAATTGCTATAATATCGAGTTTTTTTATATTATATCTAATTAAATTTCTTTTAACTTCTTCAGTTAACTTATTATCTAAATTTGAGAGATATAAAATATTAGAAACACCATATTTATTCAACATATAAATAATTTCATCAAAACTACACTCATTTAAACATTGTAAGTAATAGATAAAATCGTTGAGGTTTTCTTTTAGCTTTTCAATCAATTTAGATTTTAAAAATAGAAGTATTTTGTTTTCAAATTGGTCGTAATTAATTTTATCACTGAGTGCTTCTTCAATTCTTTTGATTAACTCTTTTTTAAGATTATTTGCCTCCTTAAAAGCTTTTAAGCCAGGAATGGAAATAGGAAAACATTCAAAATTAAAATCTACAACTTTTCTTTTTATCATTCTAACTGGCATTGCTTCAATTTGTAATTCTTTATAGGATTTAAATTCAAAATCCATACGAATTTTATTAATCAATCGACCTAACGTTGCTAATTCAATAAATTTATCTTCTTTTTCTTCTGTTTCGAGTTTTTTTTCTATTTCAACTGAGATTTCTTTAAAGGCAGAGCTTTCTTTTAGAATCTCCATTTTAATTTCATTAGTAAGGCCTATTAGATCACCTATCAAATCATAAAAATAAAAAGGGGGATAACTGAGGATTATTTCCTGTAATTCTTGTTCAATTTGACTCTCAATCTCTTTTATCATCTTATCTTTTTGTAATTCTTGAAGATCTGATTTTCTCACCTCAATGAGAAATGAGAGAAACCTGTTTTCGAGATCGATTATCTTATTGAGAAGGTTTATTTCTAAAGAAAAGGAATTTTTTAATAATGCTCCAACTTCCTCAGATATTATACCTTTTTCAGATAATTCTAGTTTTTTCGTTGAATCAAACGTAAATTGGTTTGAGTCTATTGTGTTTTGTACTCTAAGCCCTAAATTATGATATATATGAATGGCTGCTGTTGCTATCAATAAATCTTTAAAATTTATATCTTTACCGGTTAATTCAAATATTTTAATCTTATCTGCTTCTCTTTTGAAATGAGAAATTATTAAATCAACTGTTTGAAAAAATCTAAAAGTACTTTCTATTGCAGTAGTCTTTCTTTTTACTCCACTTATCATAATTATTTCATCCACTCTCTATATACTTCCTTAAAATTATCTGATATTTCAAATCTTACGTTATTGTGCCAAAACTTAAAATTTATAACGTGAAAAAGATCACCCTTGAATAATTCTTTTTCCTCATTCGTTAGAATATGTTTTAAAATCAAGGTAAGGGGTCTAGGGATAAGTTTTGAGAAATATTTTAGAGCGATATTTTTAATATACTCATAAAAAGTATATTCCCCTGCATTATCGAAAAATTCAATAGGAGTTGTCTCTTCTATTTGAAGTTTCCTCAGTTTAAGTTCTTCTTTAACTTTATTTTTAACATATTTAGGAAATTCTTCATTAATTCCTATACTAAATTCATATTGTTTATAGAAGTCGAGGAGGTAGTGTCTTTCTTCAATATCCGATACATTTGCTATGTAAGAATCTAAGAATTCTAAAAATATCTCTAGTTTTTGTTCATTTTGTTCACGATTTTCAAGATATTCTAAGAAATCATGATAAATTTCAGTTAAATCCCAATCTTTTTTATTTTCTATTTTTAAAAATTTTTTTGTATAATCAGTAATCCACTGTAAAACATAAGATTTCCATTCTAATTTAATCCCTCCAATCCTTTTCTCCAAGAAACGATGAAATTTATTTGCAAAACTAACAGGATCTATTATCTGATTATCAGATTCTTCCTTAACATAACGATTGATTGTGGAATGTCTTAAAATATAACTAAGCAAATAATTTAGTTCATTTGAAAATCTTTTAAATTTCTCAATATGAGTCTTAATTGAATTGGAATTTGTATCCATCTGAATTTCAGCAAATGAAACTAAGTCTTCTATTTTCAGATTTATATTATCAAAGAATGATTCTATATTATTACCTACTATTCTATTAAACTGATCTATAACTTTTTGCTCATCGAAGTGAAGATTTTTTCTTAACGTTATAGATTCAATTTCAATTTGATTTAGAATGTGTTCTTGAAACTTTTCTAATAGGCTGATTCCCAAAACTTTTGCAGGTTTTTGTTCTTTATTAAATGCCTGTTTAAGATTTTCAATTAATTCAATTGTTAATATTTTTAATCGACGATGGGAAAGATAATTTGGAAGCGATAATCTGATTAAATCTACACTGTTTTTAATGATTACAGAAAAGTAGTTAAACACAGAACTTAATTCTACAATTCTTAATTTTTCCCTCTGGACTACAGTTTGATTAATGAATTTGATAACAATTTCACAAATTTCTTCAAAATTTTCGTCCTCAAATTTTCCTTTATTTAAGATAAATTGTTTAAATTTACCTAATAATTCGGTTAAATCCCCCATTTCTCCTGAAGTGAGAAAGTTATTCGAATATTCTACAAATTTATTTAAATATCCTTCTAAAGTTATTAGAATTTTATTAAATTTAGTAACTACCCACTCTCCTGTATGAGGTTCATATAAATTATCAATTTCATTTCTGATACGAAGAATTAAATAGTTGATAATATCGTCCTGTAATTCATCTAGAGTTCCAATATTTGCTAAATTCATAAGGCTAGTTCCAAGATTTAGAGTTTTGTCAATTATAAAATTAGCACTTGGCTCAGAAATTGAATATTTGAGATGTTCTATTGCTTGTTGTCCCTCATAGGGGGTTTTAATTTTTTCAAACTTGGAATCTAATAAGTTAATCTCAATGGGTTTCTTGTTCCATAAGATTTCTACATTAGATATAATTTTTGCGTATGTGTTTAGCATTTCTTTTTCCGTTGGGAGTGATCTGCTTAAGCCTATTAGTTTCTTGTTCCATTTATCTTCGATCAGTTCCCCAAAGAGTTTTTTACTAAATCTCGATGCAAATTTGTCATAAAAGAGTTGCATATCATTTTCTGTAAAATTTGGATGATCTGCAAATTCTTCAACCTCATAGAATAATTTGCTAATGTTGTTTATTGAGCTCCTCGATTTATGTACATCCAAATAACCTGTCTCTGGTTTTAAGGCAAGAAGCAAACTTTCACATTCTTTAAACCGTCCTGGTATAAATATCATCGATTTGGGGTAGATATTTGTTTTTGCGCTTTTTTCGTCTAGATTATGTAAATCAAATTCAATACTAAACACTTCTGCTCCAGTATAATCTCTCAATATTGCATTGTACATTGTTAAAAATTGTATTACTTCCCTTGAGAGTTCATTAACTTTTTTTTTTGTTAATCTGCCAGGACCAATTACATCTCCCGTAATAAGATCAGTAGGAGATGAATACCCAAATATTAAAGAAAATTGATAATTAATAGATTCTCGTGTAGTTATCATAATTTAATAATAATAGAGCTTAGTTGTAAAATAAATAAAACTTCAGTATTAATTATTTTTGCCACAATTCTTATAAAAAGTATAAGAATTGCCTTAAATATTTTTTAGTTTATAAAATATTAAAATTTACTTTTGATCAGATTGTAGATATAATACCCAGATTTCTTGAATAAATTACACTTTAGATTCTCTTTTCAAATGTAAAGATAAAAATAAAAATATAATAATAAAAACAATTATTATATTTATAACAATCAATTTATATTCCTTTAAGCATTAAAGGTGGAAAGTCATACAATTTGGATCTGATTTAGGAATAAATCAAGAAGATATAGAGAAAATTAGTCCTCAAATTACATTTATAACATCTAATGCAGACATAGAAGCTATTGCGCTTGTTAGTTCTGAAGGTTACCAAATAGCTTTTTCAGCATTACCCCAATATCA